>JACRCG010000093.1 GCA_016219145.1 Deltaproteobacteria bacterium
GATAAAAGACGGCAAACTGGCCGCTGCACTGAAAAAAGCCGGCAATGTCGTGCTGGCAACCCCATTCGAATTGGCCGAAACCGACCTTGAGGGAGTTCCGCCTGCGCTCCCTGACTATTTCTGGGACACGGCTTTCATGGAAGTCAAGCCAAACCCGCTTGGACTTGACTGGAAGACTGCTGCGGTCAAATCAGGCAAGGCCATTTCACCTCTGGAGATTTTTGCCAGAGCAGCCACACTGGGGCACGTCGCCAATCTGCTGGATATGGATGGCGCACTGCGCTGGGAAATCATGTACATCAACTACGGAGATGACTGCTACCCCTCCTTCTCACTTCAGATTGCCCGGATCGCCTCCCAACTTAACATGCAGGATTTGAAACTTTACGGCGGATCCTCAGTAGAACTGGGTGACAAGGTACTTTCTACCGATCTTAACGGCCGCAAAATCATCAATTACCGCGGCAAGGAATATACCTACCCGCATGTTTCGGCCGCCGACCTGATGCAAGGGAAGGTCTCGCCCGAAAAGCTGCGCAACAAGATCGTGCTGCTCGGAACTTCGGCCCTGGCGACATTCGATCAGAAGGTCACCCCTTTTTCCGGCAACTACCCCGGCGTAGAAAAAAATGCCAGCGTGGTTGACAATATTCTGGCCAATGATTTCATCAGAAAAAGCAAGTTCGCCGCCGAGTTGGTAACCATTTTACTCACCAGCCTGATTCTGATAATTTTTCTTCCCCGGCTTAAAGCTACCGCAGGAGTCGTGCTGGCCTTCAGCCTGATGGGATCCTACTTCCTGCTCTCGATAGGCCTGCTGATTTACAGCAACCTCTGGCTGAACTTTCTGCTTCCGACCACCAACATGGCCGTCATCTTTGCTGTAGGAACCATAACCAGCTATGTATTCGAGCAAAAACAGTCCCGTAAAATCCGCGCCATGTTTTCCAGCTACGTTACCGAACGACTGGTAAACGAAATGATCCAGAATCCGGAGATGGCCCAACTGGGAGGCCAGAAGCGTGAGGTAACGGTACTTTTTTCAGATGTGAAAGGCTTCACCACCTACTCCGAAAACCATCAACCGGAAGAAGTCGTTCATATTCTGAACGAGTATCTGGGCGAAATGACCGACATTGTTCTCAAGTGGGAAGGGATCCTGGACAAGTTCATCGGCGACGCCATCGTTGTTTTCTGGGGCGCTCCAATGAAACAGGAAGATCATGCCGAACGGGCGGTGTTTTGCGCTCTGGAAATGCAGGCGAGGCTGGAGCAGCTTCGCATCAAATGGGAGTCGGAAGGAAAAGCCCCACTGGCTTCGGGAATCGGCCTGAACACCGGTGAAGCGATCGTCGGCAACATCGGAGCCGAGGGCAAAAAGATGGACTATACCGTCATCGGCGATCATGTCAACCTGGGGGCCAGGGTAGAAGGCCTGACCCGCCGCTATGACGCCAACGTGCTGATGACCGAGTATACCCTGGAAAAACTGCGACCTGCCATAGCTTCAGGAACATTCCGAGGGGTTTCGATACTCGGGCAGGAGCGGGTCATCGTCAAAGGGAAGGACACGCCGGTGGGGATTTTTGCGGTTAATCCGATTGACCCGCAGGCAACCACAATTGTCGTGGAATGCGATCCGGATAAGGTTGTAAAACTTACGGAAAAGTAACTTCGCCGGGCGAAAAATGGTGAATCCAGCCGGACTGCCGTTGATCAATTTGGCACAACCGGCTTTTTTTATCTTTTACAGCTTTATAGTTTAAAAGCTACCAGCTGCCTTCAACGGCAATAGCACGCGGATTAAGCGGATTTACGCAGATCTTGAACAGGCCATGTTGGCATTAAATCCGCGTGAATCCGTTAAAATCAGATTTGATCCGCGTTCCATTGCCTGTGAGGTTTTGATTTTTCCCGTTACTTTCGACTTTAGGAGTCGCAGCAATGTTGTCATCCACCAAATTATCGGTAGCACTGAAGGCAGACTATCTGGCCCGGCTTCAGCAGGTCGGCAGCACGGTTACTCTTGCACCCGGCGAAACCCTTTTTGACGCCCACTCCTCATCAGGCGAAATGCATGTCATCGTCCAGGGGGACATCAATATTTACAAGGATGGCCAGAATCTGCCGGTGGTCTGGCTGGGCACCGGAGACATTCTGGGGGAGATCGGCTTCATCCTGCGCACCCCGCGCACAACCACCGCCAAGGCAGGCATGCAGGGCTGCACCCTCTGGCGGCTAGATCGCCGGATCATATCTCCCCGCATGGATCCGGAAATCATGGATATCCTGACCCGCCTGTTCATCGGCATGGCACCATACGTCAGGGTACGCTACGCCAAGCTGACCGGCGGCTATGGGCATTCGACCAAAGCGCTGGAGCAGCATTGCGATCACGAACATCCCGTCATCCAGCACATGGCCGAGTTCCTGGTGGGGATTGATTCGTGGGAGACGGCCCAGAACATCTGGGATTATGTCTACCACCTCCCCTATCGCTTCGGTTTCTGGAACCTGCTGGCCTCACAGGTGCTGCAGATGGGTTTCGGCATGTGCACCACCAAGACCAACCTGCAGGTGGCTCTGCTGCGGGCCTGCGAAATCGAGGCCGCTTTCGGCGAGATCGACTTTCCGTCGGAACGGATGAAGCCGCTGCTGCCGGAAGGGTATCACCACCTTCTGGCGATCGAGCAGAACGTGAAGCATTATTTTGCCGTCATGAAGATCGGCGGAGAATGGTTTCCCTGTGACGCCACCTACCCCGGGCAGGTCTGGAGCCTGCTGAATCCCGGCCAGCCGGAATGCCTCTTTGA
>JACRCG010000004.1 GCA_016219145.1 Deltaproteobacteria bacterium
AATTCCATTATATTTCAAGTGCGAAAACCTGCAGAGGACAGGCTCCTTCAAAATCAGGGGTGCGCTCAACTTCATGACTTCCCAGTCCCGCGAAAAGCTTGTCAATGGCGTGATCACTGCTTCTGCCGGCAATCATGCCCAGGGTGTGGCATTCTCGGCAGATCTTCTGGGAGTTGCCGCAACAGTTTATATGCCGGAGATCACCCCTCCTCAAAAAGTTCAGGCTACTCGCGATTACGGCGCCGAGGTTGTTTTGACCGGCCGCAACTTCGACGAAGCATGTTCGGCGGCCCTGACAGTCCAGAAGAACAATGGCGCTCTGTTCGTACACCCGTTTGATGATGAGCTGGTCATGGCAGGACAGGGCACAATTGCACTGGAAATACTCGAGGAGTTACCGGATGTTCGCAACCTGATAATCCCGGTCGGTGGCGGCGGGCTGATCTCCGGCATGGCCGCCGCAGTCAGAGACAAAGCGCCACACGTCAGAATAATCGGCGTGGAGTCCGTTGCAGCTGCCTCAATGTCGGCGTCTTTCGCCTCACGAAAACCCATAGAGAAACCGGTCAGCGTCACCCTGGCGGATGGCATAGCCGTAAAACTGCCTGGCTCCAGAACGGTGCCGATCATCTGTGATCTGGTTGACGAGATAGTCCAGGTTGAGGAGGAAGAGATCGCCCTTGCTATTGTTTCTCTGCTGGAAAAGACAAAAATGCTGGTTGAGGGAGCAGGGGCTGTCACGCTGGCCGCGATACAAAACCGCAGAATACCTGAGATCGAGGGCAAAACCGTATGCCTGCTTTCTGGCGGCAACATCGATGTGAAAACTATCTCACAGGTAGTCGAACGCGGACTCATCGCCGGTGGGCGCTACCTTAAACTTACAATTGAGCTGGATGATCATCCCGGCGCACTTGCGACACTGGCTGAAAACATAGCGGCCACTCGTGCGAATATTTTTCACATAACCCACGACCGGCGTTCAAAAACCCTGGCTATAGGCAGGACCGATGTTTCGCTCGAGCTGGAAACCCGCGGCTATGAGCATATCAAGGAAATAGTCAGCTATCTGGAAGGAAAAGGCTATAACCTTGCAGTCATGTAACGCAAATACTCCTGCAGAGCAGGCAAGGGAGCTGTTTTCGAAGGGCTGCGCATTACTCAAAACAGGAGAACCGGCCATTGCCCTGACTTACTTTCTACGGATCCAGGAACTTGCAGCCCCGAACCCGGCAGTCCTTCTGTATGCAGGTTCCGCCCTGCACGACCTCGGACGATACGAAGAGGCAGTTTCCACTTACCAAAATGCACTGCAATTGGATTCGAACACGGGCGAAATCCACAACAACCTGGGTAATTCGCTCATGGCTCTCGGCCGCTTTACGGAGGCAGCTGAGAGCTTCGAAACAGCTGCCCGCCTGCTGCCATCATCGCCAGTCCCGCTGACAGCCCTGGCAACCGCACAACAGGCCACTGGAAAGATAATTGAGGCGGGAGCAAGTTGTCGGGCGGCACTGGCTCTCAAGCCTGATTTTAGCGAGGCGCACTGGAATCTAGCACTGAACTTGCTTCTGCAAGGCAACTATTCCGAAGGTTGGAAGGAGTACGAATGGCGCTGGCTCAAAGGCGGCTTTACATCGCCAAGGCGCCATACGGACATTCAGCAGTGGGATGGCGCCCCGCTAGGTGGCAGCACTATCCTGCTGCACGCCGAGCAGGGGTTTGGAGATGCGATTCAGTTCGTCCGCTACGTTCCGCTTGTAGCGCAACAGGGTGGGACGGTCGTGCTGGAATGCCATCTCCAGCTGGTTTCACTTTTTCAGGAGGTCGCCGGAGTGAAGCTGGTTATCCCATTCGGCGCAGCACCGGCAGTGGCAGAGTTTCAGGCTCCACTACTGTCGTTACCACACGTTTTCAACACAACGCTTGAAAACATCCCGGCCAGGACTCCGTATTTGTATGTACCATCGGAATACAGCAGAAAATGGGCATCACTCATGTCGGGCTATCACGGCACCCGTCGTGTCGGACTGGTATGGGCCGGCAAAAGCTACCCGGACCCGTTAAGATCTTGCCGATTATCGGATTTTGCCCCTATTGGCGCTGTAGACAATGTCACTTTCTTCTCGCTTCAGATCGGAGATGGCTCAGAACAAAGAGCATACCCGCCAGATAAGTTTAGATTAGTTAATCTGACTACCAATATTAATGACTTCGCTGACACAGCCGCCTTGATTGATCAACTGGACCTGGTAATCTCGATTGATACCGCCACAGCCCACCTGTCTGCCGCTCTTGGCAGGCCAACCTGGCTGCTGCTCCCGTTTGCGCCCGACTGGCGTTGGCTGTTACGCCGAAATGACTCGCCATGGTATCCGAGCATGCGGATTTTTCGACAGGAACAGCAAGGCATGGGGTGGGGCAAAGTAATCGAAACAGTTGCAGCAGCGCTCGAGGATTGCAGCCTGCAAAAGAACAAAATCCCTTGAGTTCTCTCAAGGGATTTTCTGAAGCTGACGATAATGCAATTGTCTGTGGAAATTATTGCTCCGGGGTCGTTCTCAGACCGGCGGCGATA
>JACRCG010000097.1 GCA_016219145.1 Deltaproteobacteria bacterium
GAATCGGCGGAAAGGAAGACCTCCGGGTTGACACGGTGCCTGATCGCGTATTCCAGGTGTTCGGCCAGGCGGGCATAGGGGACATGGGCGTGTATCATCTGCTTCATTGGTGTTCTTTCCGATGTTGTTTTATTACCGAATCATTGGCGGTTCGTTCAACCAGATCCTCAAGCTTGGCAATGGATTGCGGTTCTCCAAGCACGATCAGCGTATCGCCCCCCTCGATCTTGGCCTGGGAATGGGGGTTAAAGACCATCTTGCCATGCGACTTCTTGATGCCGACGATAATAACGCCGATCTCCTTGCGGAAACCGGAACTGACCAGGGTTTCGCCGGCAAAGGCGGAATGATCCGGAATGGTGATCTCTTCCATCTGCAGATCCATATGTTCGCTGCCGGTAGCGATTTCAATGAAATCCACCACGTTGGGACGCAGGACCGACTGTGCCATCCTGCTGCCGCCGATGATGTAGGGAGAAACGACCTTGTTTGCGCCGGCACGCTTGAGCTTGATATCGGACCCCTCTTCACCTGAGCGGGCAAGGATATAAAGATCAGGGTTCAGCCCCCTGGCGGTCAGGGTAATATAGACATTTTCCGTATCCGAGGTAACCACCGAAATCAGCCCTTTGGCGCGCTTGATGCCGGCCTTGAGCAGTGTTTCATCCAGCGTGGCATCACCCCGCATGTGGAGATAGCCCTCTTCATCGAGTTTTTCCATTGCATCGACATTTTTCTCCACAATCACGAACGGCAACTCGTTAGTCTTGAATTCCTTGCAGATCAGCGAGCCTATCCGGCCGTAGCCACAGATAATATAATGGCCATGAAGCGCATCGATCATCTTTTCCACCTTTTTCCTCCCCATGATCCGCTGGATCTGCCCTTCAAACATGATCTGGGCCAGACTGCCTACAATATAACCGATGACGCTGACACCAACCACGATCAGCGTCATCGTGAATATCTTGCCGTTATCGGACAGGTCATGAATTTCTTTGAATCCGACAGTACCCAGAGTGATGACCGTCATGTAAAGCGCGTCAAGAAAACGCCATCTTTCAATGGTCATGAAACCGCTGGTCCCGACCGAAACCAGCATCAGCAGGACAAAAATAGATATTTTCAAATGACGTACGGGATCCATAAGTCGGCCAGATTACCTGCAAGGACTCCAAATTACAAGCAGCTTTCTTAACAGCTCCGCTAATACGATCCAGCCGGATCTGCAGGAACAGTGGCTGACAATTCATCAAAAAAAACCGAGAATACACATAGTTAAGATTGACAAATACTGCATACTGTATACAATGTTGCAAAATAAACTCCGGAGTCATACCTATTATGAAAAAGCCCATGGAAAAGCACCTGACCCTTCGTGAAAAAATCCTTGAACATATCCGTGACGCAATTATTTCAGGACGACTCAAGGCAGGCAGCAAAGTATCCGAACCGGAACTGGCCGAACAATACGGCATCAGCCGAACTCCCATCCGTGAAGCATTCCGCCAGCTGGAGGCAGAAGGATACCTGACCGTGATACCGCGCCGCGGCGCCGTGGTCAGCGAGTTCAGCCAGAAGGATGTCGAAGAGTTTTATGCCATCAAGAGCATCATGGAGGGATACGCCGCCCGTCGGGCCTGCCTGAAACTGAGCAAGAAAGACCTGGACCGCCTCGAAGCGATCAATGACAAGCTGGCGGAACTGGCCAGACATAATGACGTAAAACATTTCTTCAAGGTTCACAGCGACTTCCATGACCTTTTCATAAAGGCTGCCGACAATGAAAAACTTCGCGAACTTATCGCGGGACTGGTGACAAGATTTCAGCGTCTCCGGTTCATGTCGCTGAGCCTGCCGGGCAGGATGGAAATTTCGGTTCAGGAGCATCAGAAGATTATCGACGCTTTCCGCAAGAGGGACGCCGACATGGCCGAGGATCTGGTGCGCAAGAATGCCGAATACGGCGGACAGGTTCTGATGGGAACGGCGATTCCGGTTTCAATAGGATCGCAAATGGATGTTTAAACGATAATCAGCTATGAAGGAAAACGTGACCATACAGAATATGCTTAAGAACATACCCAAGGTGGACCGTATCCTTGAGTGGCCGCAGGTGCAGTTGCTGCTGGAGCACAGCCCGCGCCCCGAAGTCCTGCATGTGGTACGCCTGATTCTCGAGCGACTGCGCGAGTCAGTCAAACTCGGCGCACGGACAGACCTGCCTGACAACAATCAGATTATTGGCATGATCACTTGCGAGCTCCGCTCCCGGACGGCCCCCAGCCTGCGCAAGGTGATCAACGGCAGCGGGGTTGTGGTGCATACCAACCTCGGACGCTCACCGCTTGCCGATGCGGCCGAAGAGGCCATTCACACCGTTTCGGCCGGATATTCCAATCTGGAGTTTGACCTGGCCTCGGGCGAACGCGGCTCCCGCTATAGCCATGTGGAGGGGTTGCTCTGCGAACTGACCGGCTGCGAAGCGGCGCTGGTGGTCAACAACAATGCTGCCGCGGTTATTCTGGCCCTGTCATCTCTGGCAACTGGACGGGAAGTGATCGTCTCGCGCGGTGAGCTGGTTGAGATCGGAGGCTCGTTCCGCATCCCTGACGTCATGTGCCAGAGCGGAGCCCGCCTGGTTGAGGTCGGATGCACCAACCGCACCCATAAGCGCGATTATCTCAACGCAATCAGCGATGCGACTTCACTGCTCCTGAAAGTGCATACCAGCAACTTCGCCATTGTCGGCTTCACCGCGGAAACGACGCTGGAAGAACTGTCTGCCCTGGGACGGGAAAAAGAGATCCCTGTCATGCTGGATGCCGGCAGCGGCTGCCTTGTCGATCTTGCCCCTTATGGAATCAAGGGAGAACCGACGATCCGGTGCTATCTGGAAACCGGTGCGGACGTGGTGACCTTCAGTGGAGACAAACTGCTGGGCGGGCCACAGGCAGGGATTATCGTCGGCAAAAAAGAGCTGATTGGACCGATGAAGAAACACCCGCTGTTGCGCGCGTTGCGCATGGACAAACTCAACCTGGCTTCACTCGAGGCCACCCTGCGTCTTTACCGCGATGAACGACAGGCCATGGCGGAAATCCCGACCCTTAAGATGCTGACGATGTCCGCCAATGAACTTTCCCACCGTGCCGACCGCCTGCTGCGCTACCTGCGCAGGCGATTGCCCGGCAACGTAACCCTGGCACGCCATCAGGGCGAATCAAGTGCCGGGGGGGGCGCTTTCCCGCTGTTGCAGCTTCCGACCAACCTGATTGAAATCAGGATCGCCGGCATC
>JACRCG010000098.1 GCA_016219145.1 Deltaproteobacteria bacterium
GATTCGGCGGATCTTTCCCTTGACCTTGGGATCGCCGTCAGCTTCCTTGTGCTCCTGCTTGACCTCCTGTTTGGTCATCATCAGGTTCTGCTTGTGGCGCCACTTGACGAACAGCAGGTCAAAGAAGGAGAGTATCAGCAATATTGAACAGCTGTTGACCACCAGCTTGAAGGCCAGTTTGCTGACAAAATCGAAGATATCCACTATGCCGCGATCGCTGAGGTGGGTAAGGGACTCGGTCTGGCCGCGAATGACACTGTAGGACATGTAGCCGACCACGGCGATTTTCAGGGTGGATTTGAGCATCTCCATGCCGGCGTCCATGTTGAAGATCTTCTTCAGCCCCTTGAGTGGGTTCAGCCGGTCGTAGTTGAGCGTCAGTTTTTCGGAGGAGAGCACGATCCCGCCCTGGGCGAAGTTGATGGCTATCCCGGCCATCATGGCGGACAGCATGACCGGCCCCAGTACCATTCCCATGGTAACTATGAGTTCAACCATGAGCTTGTGGACAGTCAGCGTTGTTACCTGGAATGTGCCGATATCCAGCAGCATTTTACGGCTGCTTTCCATCAGGGTCGTCAGCATGTTCTTGCCGGTCCAGGAGATAGCGAGAATAGCGGCCAGCAGGGTAACTGTCGAAGTCAGGTCGCGACTGTGCGCCGGAGGGCTTTTTTTACCGGCCTCCAGCAGACGCTGTTCGGTCGGTTGTTCGGATTTGGAATGTTTATCTTCTTCGGACATGGGTTAAATATCAGGGGCCGAGCAGTTTGAGCAGGTTGGGTATCTGTCGGCTCAAATCGGTAAAGGCGGAGCTGAGTGTGTGGAAAAATACCAGCAGGGTTCCCCCCAGGACCAGCAGGCCAAGTCCGATGCTGAGCGGGAAGCTGATCATGAATATGTTCATCTGCGGGAAGCTGCGCGCCATCACACCCAGAGCCACCGTAGCCGCCACCAGCGAGGCCATCACCGGCGCAGCCAGTTTAAGGGCCAGAATGAATATCCCGGTGGTTGCGGAAATTACGAACTGCAGCAGCCCGCTGCTCATATGCCACGAACCGGCCGGAACAATGCTGTAGCTCTCGACGATGGCGCGGATGAAAACATGGTGCATCCCCATCGTCATGAAGAGCAGCATGGCCAGCAGGTTCTGAAGCACCGACATGATCGAGACCTGGGTTCCCATGGTCGGATCAAACATGGTCGCAACGGTAAAGCCCATCTGCATGCCGATCAGCTGGCCGCAGAACTCGACAGCCGAAAAGATTATCTGTGAGAGCAGGCCGAGTGACAGTCCGACCAGCGCCTCCCTCAGGACCAGAAATCCGATTGAGAGTGAATCGGTCGGAAGGACCGGGATGCCGGACCTGACCATCGGGTAAAACAGGAGGGTCATGGTAAAGATCGTTACTACCTTGATCCGCGCCGGAACGCTCTTGCCGCCGAAGAGAGGGATTGCGGAAAACAGACCGGCCATCCGTCCCATTACCAGGGTGAAAAAGGCAAATTCATTCGGATCCGGAAAGGGTAACAGCGGAAACATCTCTTACTGCCTCATATTGGCGATCATGGCATATATTTCACGAGTAAAGTCACTCATATATGTCATCATCCAGGGGAAAAATATGATCATTGCCACCATCACGGCCACGATCTTGGGGACGAACGACAATGTCGCCTCGTTTACCGAGGTGACCGCCTGGAAGATGCTGACGGCAAGTCCGACTACCAGGCTGAAGATCAGCAGCGGAGCCGACAACAGCAGAACCGTTTCGAAGCTGCGGCGCGCCAGTTGAACTACCATTTCAGGTGTCATGTGAATACCTCGCGTGACTCTTGCAAATTAGCCATTTGTAAAAAACCCAAATAATCCCCTCCCCCCTGGCGGGGGAGGGTTAGGGAGGGGGGGAGGTTGCCATGATATCAGCGAGTGGCACCTTCACCCACCCCCCAACCCCCTCCCGTCAAGGGAGGGGGAGTCTGTTTTTAGACTTTAGCAAGAGGCCCGGTAGATTGCTTATCCGAAACTTTTGACCAGCGACCCGATTACCAACCCCCAGCCATCGACCAGAACAAACAGCAGAATCTTGAAGGGCAGCGAGATCATGACCGGCGGGAGCATCATCATCCCCATCGACATCAGCACCGAGGCAACCACCATATCAACCACCAGAAACGGAATATAGATCAGAAATCCGATCTGGAAAGCCGTCCGGAGTTCACTGATGATGAAAGCCGGGATCAGGGTCAGGGTAGGAATATTATCGACATTTTTTGGCCGTTCCTGCTTGGTAAGGCTGACGAAGAGGGCAATATCTTTCTCTCTGGTCTGGGAGAGCATGAATTTTCTGACAGGCGCCACGGCCCGTTCGATGGCCTGATCCTGAGTGATTGTCTGGGCCTTGTAGGGCTGTAGAGCCTGGGTGTTGATCTGCTGCCAGACCGGGGTCATGATGAAAAAGGTGAGGAAGAGCGAAAGTCCGATTACGATCTGGTTGGAAGGGGCCTGCTGGGTTCCGATGGCGTTTCTCAGAAATGAAAGCACGACCACTGTGCGTGTGAAAGAAGTGGTCATGATCAGCAGTCCCGGCGCCAGAGAAAGAACTGCCATGAGGAAAAAGATCTGAATAACCACGGCGGTTTCAGCAGGATTGCCGGTTTTTCCCACTCCCAGGCTGATGGTCGGCAGCGCCAGCGGCTCTGCAGCAGCCATACCAGCAGTCAGCAGTATGGCAAAGGCGGTTGCTATCAAGAGCGTTCTTTTGGACATTGCTCTAACTCTCTTTCCTGGACGCCAGCAGCAGCGGGCGTGGAATCTGCAATCTGGCCGCCATTTCGTCCAGTTTTTCCTGAAAACACCCTCTTACCGCCTGCGCAACTCCTCGCTCTTCAACAACTTCAACCTCTTCCAGCATGTCAACCTGCTTGATCAGGCTGACTCCGGCGTTATCGTTGCTTAAAAGCAGATATTCACCGGCCACCTCCACCAGCATGAGTGACTTTTTCGGGGCCAGATGCCTGGTCTCCACAATCCGGATGTAACCCTGGCGCCCCTTGAAAGCCGATCCTGTCTTGAACCAGCGCGAGGAGATATATGTCAGCAGGTAGATCAGTCCGACCACAACAGCCAGAGCGCCCAACATCTGGGCCAGGCTGGCGGCAAAGCTGAAGCTGCCGTTTCCCGCGCCCGCTGCCAGGGCGGGAGAGGCAGCCAGCATAAGCAGCGGCTGGGCAATAAGGGCTCTCATAGCACTTTTTCCATTCGCTCGTTCGGGCTGACAATATCGACCAGACGAACTCCGAATTTGTCGTTTACCACCACCGCCTCACCACGGGCCACCAGCTTGGAATTGACGAACATGTCCAGCGGTTCACCGGCCAGCTTGGACAGCTCAACCACCGATCCCTGATTCAGCTGCAGCACATCTTTCATCAGGATACTGGTCCGTCCCAGCTCGACTGTCAGTTGCAGGGGGATATCCAGCAGGAACTTCAGCTTGTGGGTATCCTGACCGCCATCCCTGTACTCTTCGTTTGCAAGATTTTCGTTCATAGTTCCGCCTCCCTGGATATGAATCTGGTAATCTGAACGGCCCTGTTGCCTCTGTGCATTCCGGGCAGGCCGTAAAACTTTTCAACACCTTCAATTTTTACCAGCAGTTCGCTGCGGATATCCTTGTCCAGCATGATGGTGTCACCAGGCGCCAGATTGAGCAGTTCCCGCAGGTTTATGCTGGCGTTGCCCATCGTTACGGCAAAGCTCAGGGATGTCCCCCCCAGTTCGGTTGACAGCCGTTGCGCCCAGTTGGGATCTGCGGCTCCGGCATCAAACTGCGTGCCGTTTTTGAGTTTGTCCCGCAACGGTTCGACGGTCGCGAAAGGGACTGCAAACAGCATGGTTGAAACATTGCCTTCGATCTGTACCTCAAGCTCCATGGCAGCCACCCTGTTGTCGGAAGCTGCGATTATGGCCAGTTTCGGATTTGTCTCCAGGCGAACAAGCCCGGTTTTGACCGGATACAGCGCTGCCCAGGCTTTTTCCATATCCTGAAGAAGATCTTTGCCGATTCTCTCTACAATCTTGAGTTCGATAGAGGTGAACATCCGGCTGGTATCCGGGATGCGGCTGGCGCCGCCTCCGCCAAGGACACTGTCAACGATGGCAAATACCTGTTTGCTATCCATGGTAAACAGGCAGGACCCTTTCAGCGGCTCCACCTTGTAAATTCCGATGCAAACCGGGGACGGAAGGGTCTGCAGGAAGTCCTCGTACTTGTACGAGCGCGCCTCCAGCTTTTTGATCACTACGTTTTTGCGCAGCCGGTTTGCCATGGATACCTGATAACGCCGGATAAAATCATCGTAAATAACGCTCAGATCAGGAGCCTGCCCTTCGGGAGTGGCGTGATTGAACAGGTCATAGCTGGTAACCGTTCTGCGCTCCCTGACACCAGCGTCTGCCGGGCTGTTGCGCCCCTCGCTTACGGCGGTCTGAAGAGCGTCGATCTCTTCCTGTGAAAGTATCTTTTCCATGCTTCCCCCGGATCTGACTACTGGACTACAAAGTCGGTGAAAAATACCCGGCTGATTTTTCCGGCCGGCGCTATTTTGGCCGCGAGGGCCAGGATCTCTTCCCGGAGTCGGTTTTTACCGGCCAGATCCTGCAATTCCTGAAAATTCTTGGTGGTCAGAAGCACCAGTATGGCATCCCGCATCGGCGCCAGATAAGGGGCAAGCACGGTTTTAACTTCGGCTCCTGCGTTTGTTTCAAACTCCAGCTTGATCTTCAGGTAACGCATGTCGCGGCCATCACGGATGTTGACAATGAATGGCTCCAGTGGGTATATGACCGGGGCCGCAGCCTTGGCGGCTTCGCCCCCCTTCTTGTCATGCCCCCCCTCTGCGGCGGGATGGCCGCCCCCCTTGTTGAGGGTGAATGTCAGCGCGCCAACTATTATTCCGGCATTTACCAGCACTGCCACTCCGATAAATATCATCATCTTGGCAGTGCTCATCGGCGCTGCTTTTTCCTCTTTCCCCTGTTCTTCAGTTTGTGACATTAGAAGTCCTCCTGTCTTCTGCTTCGGCGTTCTGTTCGTGCATATGCAAACAGCAAATGCAACAGCAGTGCCAGCATCGAATCGTGACTGAAAAGCAGTGTGATTACCGCATGTTACTATTTTATGAAACACTGATTATTAGGGGTGGAAGTGGTGGCAGGATCTGGTGACAATATTATTTTGGGTGGAAAGTCATTATTTTGACAGGCTGATCCGGCGGGAGGGGTGAAGCAGAGGGGGAGCGCCCCTCTGCTTCACATTGAGGTTATCTCTTGAGGTTCAGGGTTTCCTGCAGCATTTCGTCGGCGGTGGTGATTGTCTTTGAATTAGCTGAATATGCCCGCTGGGTAGTGATCATGTTGACGAGCTGGGCGGCCATGTCAACATTACTCTGCTCAA
>JACRCG010000092.1 GCA_016219145.1 Deltaproteobacteria bacterium
CGGTATCCCTTCCAGCACCACCGCAAAAGCGCCGGCATGCTGAACCGCCAAGGCATCATCCATTACGCGCTCGGCCTGGTCGTTTCTCCCCTGAACCTTGTACCCCCCCATGCGATGGACCGACTGCGGAGTAAGACCGATATGCGCCATGACCGGGATGTCGATCGAGGAAATGGCCCTGATGACGTGGGCCATGTTGCTGCCCCCTTCAACTTTGACCGCCTCGGCGCCCCCCTCCTTGATCATGCGGCCCGAGTTGCGACAGGCATCCTCGATTCCGGTCTGATAGGACATGAAGGGCATATCGGCCACCACCAGCGCTTTGGGGTCTGCGCGCCGCACCGCTTTGACGTGGTACAGCATCTCATCCATCGTAACCGGCAGGGTGGTATCATGACCGGCAAAGACTACACCGGCGGAGTCTCCCACCAGGATAATATCCACACCGCCGCCATCGACCAGACGGGCAAATGGAAAGTCATAAGCGGTCAGCACCGTAATGCGCTGACCGGCTTTCTTCATCTTGAGAATATCGGGGATGGTTGTTTTTTTTCGCATAGCTGCTCCCAATAACAAAAAACGCGCCGGAGGGCGCGTCGTGAACGGTCAGGGCGGCCAGACCAATCTCTGCCTTCCCTGCGGGGCTTTCCCCCTTCCGTCCCGGTTCGCTTCCGAATCCGTGCGGTATGTAATGTTCTCATGCTTCGCCTGCCGAAAGCTGATCAGCTCCCAAATCCGGGTAGCCGTCACGGCAAACGATGATGCTATCAGAGCTGATTACTTATTTCCAGAAAATTATTCCTTCATCGACAAAGGGCTAATTCTGACCTGTCAGGCTCTTCATCGACTCAAGCTCCTTGACAACCTCGGCACTCTGCTGACGGCGCATCTCCATGTTGTCAAACATCTCGGTAACCATGCCGCTGACCGACTCCACCGTACGGCGGATCAGCTGACCGTCCTCCACCTGGCGTGATGTTGAAGTAACCATTTCGTGGGTCATGTCCTTGATTGATTCTATGGAGCGGGCGATGCTCTTGGTAGCCTTGGCCTGGTCGGTGGATGCCGCAAAAATCTGGGAGGTCATGGAGCTGATATCTTCCATCGAGCGCGCCACCAGCTTGACGCCGGTAACCTGTTCCTGGGTAGCCTGTTTGATCTGCTGGGTCATGTCAAGCGAACAGACTGAGCGGTCATAGATGGCTTTGAGGGTTTCCCCGGTGGTGTGTCCCAGCTCGACGCCGCGATGTACAAGTTCCCTGGTGGCGGTAATATTGCTGGCGGCCGTTCTGGACTCGCTCATGATCTCTTCGATGATAGAGGTAATCTCACCGGTTGAATGACCGGTCTGCAGCGACAGGTTGCGGATTTCATCGGCCACGACGCCAAAGCTTTTTCCGTATTCGCCGGCCTGGGCCGCGATGATGGAGGCGTTCAGAGCCAGCAGGTTGGTTCGTTTGGTGATATCGTTAATGACACTGACGATATTCTCGATGCGGGTGCTGTTTTCCTCCAGGCGTTTGATCGCATCGTAGGAAAAAGCGACCGAATTCTGGATTTCAGCCAGTGATGCTATCGTTTCGGCGACCACGGCCAGACTCTCGTCAGCCTGCATCTTGACCTGGCTGGAGACTTCATGTGATATGGCGGCGTTCTGCTCAACATTGCTGATGGTGCAGTTGATTTCCTCCATGGCCGAAGCCGACTGGTGGACAATACCGGCCAGATGGTCAAGATTGCGGGTAACCTGTTCGGTGGCGACCGATATCTGGTTGACTGCGGCACTGGTCTCGTCAACCGATGACATGATCCCTTCTGATGCCGAAGCGATCACGGCCGTGCCGTCCGCCACGGAATCGACGCTATCCTTGAGATGCACGACGTTACGGGAATACTGTTCACGGCTTCCGAGCAGAAACCTGAACGAGTTTTCCATTTCGGAGGTGAGGGCGTCAATCGATTTCAGCAGGTTTATGCGGGTTATGGCCGATGCCACCTGATCTGCAAACAGCATGATGGTATCGACGTCGGAGTCGTTGAGAGAGCGATGACTGTTCTTGTTGTCGATGCCGAAGAGTCCGACGCTCACGTCTTTTACAACAATCGGGCAGAGTATGAAGCTTCTTGAGCGGAGCGGCGGAAGGTTGTTGTGGGGTGCCTTCAGGTTATAATCTTCAGGAAAGCGGGATATGTCATCAATCAGAAAGACCTTGCGCTCGGAGAAACTTTTGAAGATCACCCCGATGCTGGCATTGAGCGGCAACGCGACTCCTGAGGCGTCATACCCTTCCGTGCCGGCGGTAGTGATAAAGCGCAGATGCTTATTGCCATCTTCCATCAGGATATTGACACGCTCGTACCCCAGCACCTCGTGCAGACCTTCGGCGCATAACAGCAGAATTTCCTCAAGATTTAAAGACATCTGGATTTTGCTGCTGATCTGGTGAAAGTTCTTGATGTTGCTGTCCAGAACCTTATAACGATTTTCAAAAATTTCTTTTTGCGCCTCCACTTCCTTATGCAGTACATCCAGCTCGACTGCTCTTTCAAGGAGTTCATCGCTGCTCTTGCCTATCAGATACCCGAGAGCTGCCAGAACAATTGCAGTGCCGCCCCCCATGTAACTGTACAGCGCAAAGTGCTCGCTGTCCCTGAAAATATCATCAAATATCTGGCCAAAAAATGATCTTTTGATATCATAAAAAAAGACCATCCGAATGGCGAGCCACCCGACTGGAGCAGTTACGCCCAGCAGGAACCCTCCAACAGCAAACTGGAGCGAATGTTTTTTCATTCTGTCATCCTCATGGGTCAACTACCCGGAGTCAGGCTCTTCCGGCCGATCCGAGCACCGTCTCGTTCTTGTGTTTCACCAGCTTGACCAGCTCTTTTCTGGCCTCGCCCAGATATTTGCGCGGATCAAACTCTTTGGGGTCCTTGGCAAGATACTCTCGCACCTTGGCAGTAACGGCCAGGCGGCCGTCCGAGTCGATGTTGATCTTGCAGACGGCGCTGGCTGCAGCCCGGCGCAGCTGATCTTCGGAGATGCCGACCGCTCCCGCCAGATTGCCGCCATACTGGTTGATCAACTCAACGTACTCCTGCACCACTGACGAGGCGCCGTGCAGCACGATCGGGAAACCGGGAATACGCTTTTCGCACTCTTCCAGAATGTCGAAGCGCAGCGGCGGAACCGGCTGCCCGGCTTTGAACTTAAAGGCCCCGTGGCTGGTTCCTATCGAAATAGCCAACGAATCAACGCCGGTCTTTTTCACAAATTCCTCAACCTCTTCCGGCTTGGTGTAGGTAGAGTGCTCGGCCGAGACTTCGTCCTCGATACCGGCCAGCACGCCCAGCTCGGCTTCAACGCTGACATCAAACTGATGAGCATATTCTACAACCTTTTTTGCCAGGGCTACATTCTCCTCGAACGGCAGATGCGACCCGTCGATCATGACCGAGGAAAAACCGCTGTCGATACAGGATTTGCACAATTCGAAGGAATCGCCGTGATCAAGGTGCAGGCAGATCGGAATAGTGGAGCCGGCTTCGCGAACCATCTGGACAGCACCCATAGCCATAAAGCGGAGCATGGTTTCGTTGGCGTAGCTGCGGGCCCCTTTGGATACCTGGATTATGACCGGAGAGCTGGTCTCTATACAGGCCGTTACTATGGCCTGAAGCTGTTCAAGATTATTGAAGTTATAGGCGGGTATCGCGTATTTGCCGGCCATGGCCTTGGCAAACATCTCTTTGGTATTGGCCAGCCCAAGCTCACTGTAATGAATCTTCTGCTTTTCCATAGCTTCCCCCTGAATTTGGTGTTTTTTAGAATGCCGGGATAGCGACACCCCTTTGAAGTTTCCGTATACAAGTTGCCATAACTACCATGTAACTACCGTATAATCAAGGAGTAAACATGGCAGAGTTTATGTTGCCAGCAGACGGAGCGTCACCTATAATGTCAAGCCTTGGAGAGTCAGAAACCATGCCTGAAAAAATTACCTTTATTCCGCCTTTGCTGGATAGCCACTGCATCATTGACGTCCGGACGCCGCTTGAATTTGCCGAAGACCATCTGCCGGGCGCTTTCAATGTACCGATCCTTACGAACGAGGAACGGGTCGAGATCGGCACGATCCACAAGCAGCAGGGGGCCGGGCCGGCGCGCATGCGCGGCCTGGAGCTGACCTGCGTCCGCTTTGCCGACATGACTCACAAAGCCATAAACCACGCAGCCGGACGGCCGATACTCGTATACTGCTGGCGAGGCGGCCTTCGCAGCCTTTCGATGGCCATTCTGCTTGAGACCTGCGGCTACCCGGTCAAACAGCTGCGCGGAGGCTACAAGGCCTTCAGAAATCAGGTCATCTCATATTTTGACAACTTCGTTCCGCCGGCGCCATTGATTGTTATTCATGGCATGACCGGCTGCGGCAAGACCACTTTCATCAACGGACTGGATCGCAAGCACTGGACCACCATCGACCTCGAAGGGCTGGCCTGTCATCGCGGCTCGGCCTTCGGCTCAATCGGCCTTGACGAACAGCCACCCCAGAAACGCTTTGACACTCTGCTCTGGGACGCTCTGCGCAAAGCCCCGCCAGGCAGGCCGATTGTCCTGGAGGGAGAAAGTCAGCGCATTGGAAGAATCACCCTCCCAGGACGCCTTTACGATGTGATGGCACAGAGCTGCAAGATCTGGTGCTCGGCATCGCTAGACACCAGAGTCGAGAGACTGGCAGAGGAGTACGCCCGGGAGGCTTACCGCCCGGCCATGGCCGAGGCTCTGGAGCGGATCAGGAAAAAGCTGGGCGGGATCCACTATGCCGAATTGAAAGAGATGCTTGATAACTGGGATGTCGCCGGGCTGACCCGCGGGCTGATACAGAACTACTACGACAAGCTTTACTACAAACACCGCCCCTGGACACCCGACACAGAAATATATCTCGAAGATTTTCAGTTGGGGGAGCGGGCGTTGCTGGACTATTGCAATGCTCTTTTTACTGCTGATAAATTTGGCGCACTTAATGCAGTAAAAATTACTTCAGTATCAGCCTAATCGCTCTTGGTGATGTTTGCTGGAGGCTTTAAAGATGAGAATATTCTGGTTATTTGTCCCATTATTGTTCGCAGTCGGAGGCTGCGCCCACGTCATGAGCGAGACTGGGCTTAAGCTGGCCGACCGTTCGGTGTCATATGTCGATGTAAGAAAAAATCCGGAAAAGTTTGTCGGAACGGTGATCCTGGTTGGCGGTGTCATCGCCGGAACCCAAAACAGCGGTGACGTGATAATGCTGGAAGTGGCCCAGCTTGAACTGCTTAATAACGGTGTGCCCGATGAATTTTCGAAATCCGGCGGACGTTTTCTGGCGGTCAGCACCGAGCTGATCGACCCGCTGATCTATCAACCGGGCAGATTTGTCACCATTATCGGAGAGATCAAGGGGAATAAAATCCAGCAGCTGAATGGAGTCGACTACCCCTATCCGCTGATTTCAGTCAAAGAACTTCGCCTGTTCAGGCCGTCGGAACCGTTTGCCACCTACCCGAACAATCCCTATCAACATCAGGTCGGCGATGGGAAGTTCATGCTGCGGCCGCCCGGCCCGGCGGAGGGCGAACCCCGACGGCTCTATTGAACAATGATTTCACCGCCCGCCGCTGGAATCCGCCCCGCCTCAAAATGTCTGACTCCCCATTCCAGAATATCAGGACAGGACCCCTCTTGAAGCGTTACTGGCGGGTTCTGACCAAGAAAACTCAGCACGGAACATAGCAACTGCCCCTCGCTTCCGGCCAGATTCCCCAATTGCTGCGACACAAGATTATCACGCTTGCTCAATTTTGTGCCGCCAGGGCCGGTCACCAGCGGCAAGTGGCAATACACCGGCCGCTGATACCCCAGAACGTTCTGAATATGAATCTGCCTGGGCGTTGAAGTCAGCAGGTCCGCCCCGCGCACCACCTGATTCACGCCCGCCAGATGATCATCCACAACTACCGCCAGTTGATACGCAAATTCACCATCTCCGCGCCGCACGGCAAAGTCGCCGCAAACTGAAGCAATATTCTGACAGACAGATCCCTGGCAGAGATCATGAAAGCATATTTCGCCTGCCGGAGCGCTCACCCGCCACGACCTGATGATTCCAGTCTGCCTCATACCGGCCCGGCAGGTGCCGGGATAAGGGAGGCCGTCATCCTCCAGGTGTGGAGCAGAAGCAGCCAGGGCGATCTCCCGGCGGGAACAGCAGCAGGGAAATACAACGCCGGACTGCTGCAGCGTTTCAAAAGCCTCCCGGTACGCTCCAGGATTGCAACTCTGCCGGGCCACCTCGCCGTCCCACAACAGGCCGAAGGACTCCAGTGTCCGCATGATGTCGTCAGCCATGCCGGCCACCTGACGCGGCTTATCCAGATCATCCAGACGGAGCAGCCAGCGGCCTCCGGCGTGTTTCGCCATCAGATAACTCCCCACCGCCGCTACCAGCGAACCGGTATGCAGCGCACCGGTGGGTGACGGGGCAAAACGCCCGACAATGCCGTCAGCGGGATTCACGACAAGCGCTTCCAGCCCGTCAGCTGACAAATGAGCAGCAGTAGTCGCTGACTACCGAAACCTTCATCAGAAAGGCCGAATTGGCCGGGACATCAAAGGATTCGCCCCCCTTGACCCTCTTCCAGAGGTTTTCTCCCTTGATCTGCCATTCCAGCTCTCCGGAGAGAATCTCCATGACCTCGGCCGCGCCGGTAGAAAACTCGTACTCCCCAATCTGCATGACCCCCACTGTTTTCTTGCTGCCGTCGGCAAACAGCACGGAATGGCTGGCAACCTTGCCATCAAAATAGATGTTGGCCTTTTTGACTACGGTTACATTTTCAAATTCAGACATACAAGCCTCCCGGTTACAATTTTTGTGGCACTTTTATACCTTTGAAGCTGGCTCAGTGGCAAATAAAAAAGCCCGCTGCATCTTCGATGGCGGGCTTCAAGATATTTACACAACAGCGGCTTTTAGTTGAATGTTCCCCGCAGGATTTTGGCATGCCACATGACGGTAGTCTGACGGGTGGATGGCGATTCGACAAGGTCGGGAATGATTGTGGGAACGGCAAACTTCACTTTTCCGTTTTCTATTTCAGCCAAAGGTCTGGCCGACTTTGCCAGCCCATAGGCCGTGCCGGCCAGAATACCTGAAGCAGCACCGTAAGCGATATAATCCAGATGATCGGCCGGCTTCTTTGTAAAAACCATCAGAGCCCCGCCGACAAGCGCTCCGACACCAGCGCCGTAAAAGGCATCCCGTAATACTTCACGCAACGAAACATCATCTGCCCAGGAGGACGAAGCCGATGCAAGAGTAGTGATCAATGCCATAATTGCTACGATCTGTCTGATCCGCTTCATTCATGATCCTCGCAGAGATTGATGGTCTGTTTCATGAGACCGTGTATAGCAAGAAACGCGCCATCAACACAGAAACTCGCTTCAAAAACAGGTTTTATCAACATTATCGGCATGTTGAATGGCAACCGACTCAAAGCCGCACGCATATGGCAGATTGAAAGTGCGCCACCCCTGCAGCAAACTGTTGCGTTTACGACACACACGCCGCGCTTTATGGCGTAATCATCGACTTAACCAGAGCCAGCTCATCTTCACGGCTGGAGACCTCGCCGTCCAGCCTGGCCTGTAGCAGACGCTGCCTGATCCGGCCGAAATGCGGTCCGGGGGGCACTCCCAACCCCTTAAGATCCTTGCCCCCCAGATGCGGGACAACATCCCGCAGTTTGGTCAGGTAAAGGGAAACGAAGCGCCGGACCAGCTCGTTGCTGGCCCTGGATGCCAGATAGAGCAGCATTTCGAGCGACAGGGAACTGAACCAGTCAAAAAGCAGGCTGTTCGGCACTTCAGGGGATCTTTTGACTCGCCGCTTGATCGCCTCCAGAACCTTGTACACCTGCCGGCGCTGATCATGCAACCGGGCAGCAAGCCGCCCCGGAATTGCAAGACGGCGGCAGGCTTCCTGAAATTCGTCCGGCTTGAGCCCGTCGCAGAGTGCCAGAAAATAGACCTGCCACTGTTGACAAGGATCATCCAGATACAAAAGACGGAACCACGCCAGAACCTGACCGGCTTCGTCCAGAACCCGCGCTGTCGCCGGGGTCAGCTTGAGCCTGGGATGTACAAACGGCAGGAGCCCCAGCAGCGACATGCGCCTGATAGCCGCCGACGGCTCCTTCTCACTCATGATCTGCACCAGCTCGCTGAACAGGCGCTTGCCCCCCAGTTTATCCAGCAGATGCATCCTTATGGCGCTGCGAATCAGGTTTTCGGTATGCGGCGCTATATGAAACCCCAGTCTCTGCTCAAAGCGGATAGCCCTGAAGACGCGGGTGGAATCCTCCACAAACGAGAGGTTGTGCAGCACTTTCACCACCTTCTCCTGAATATCCTGCTGTCCCCCGAAATGATCGGTCAGGCGTCCGAACCTGTCACTGTTGATACAGAGCGCCAGGGTGTTGATCGTAAAATCGCGGCGGTACAGGTCATGGCGCAGCGAAGCCCTCTCAACCATCGGAAGCGCTCCCGGAGATTCATAATATTCGAGGCGGGTGCTGGCCACATCGATCTTTCCGCCGTCCGGAAATATAAGCACTGCCGTGCCGAATTTATTGTGGCTGCGGACCCGGCAGATGTGGCGCTCGGCAAAGCGTTCGGCAAAGAAAACCCCGTCACCTTCTACGGTTACATCGATATCAAGATTGTCGATCCCCAACAGCAGGTCACGTACAAAACCGCCCACAGCGTAAACAGACAGTCCCAGCCCATCGCCAACCGCCCCCAGATTATGCAGGGTATTTCGAACCGATTCTGAAAGGCGCTTACCCAGCAGCCCGGCAATTGAACGGCTTCGCGTCGGAACATCCAGCGCCTCGACATCATAGAGCGCGCCGCCCTGACCTGGTCGGCCGCCGTAAATATGCCGCAGCAGATCTGTTCTCGTCACCGCGCCGACCAGCCGGACCTCCTCAAATACCGGTACGAAACGGCGATTGCTCCCCACCATGTAGTCCTGTATATCCGTCAACCGTGTCTCAGGGGTCGCACTCATATACTCCGTATGCATGAAATCAGTGACCGGCGATTCTCCAAGATCGTGATAAAGCGCCTTTTCCACCGTTTTACGCGAGATGATGCCGACCATCCGCTCCCCGTTCATAACCGGCATGGCGTTGCAGTTGTAGCGCGTCAGAAATTCACGGGACGCAGTGATCGTAATCGAGTCCGGCATGGTTTTGACCGGCGCCGACATGATATCAGCCGCAACCACATTCGAGCTGACTGAAACCCGTAACAGCTCCTCCAGCTTTTCCAGCACCTGCTTTAATGACTGGTTGTGAACAGCTGCGGAAGCGGCCGTGGCGTGTCCGCCCCCCTGAAAATGCTTCATGATCTCACCGGCATTGACTTCAGGCACATGACTGCGGGCCACGAGATAGACATGCCCTTCCATCGCCACCACCACGAACAGCGCGTCAAGATTTTCCATATCGCGCATCAGATGCGCCAGTGCGGCGACATCGCCGATATAATGGTCGCAGGAGGCGTGCGCGATTGAAATGACTATGCCGTTAACTGAGCTGGTCTTCAAGGTCGTCAGCAGCTGCTTAAGAAGTCCCATCTGCGATTTGGAGAGCTCCGGCGTCAACGCTTCGCTGACCAGATTCAGCCGCGCGCCCTGTGCCAGCAGCCAGCCGGCCATGCGGTAATCCTCCGGAGTCGCCGAAGCAAACAGCAGCCGCCCGGTGTCCTCATGGATGCCGAGCATAATCAGCGTGGCCTCTTCAGGCGTCAGCGAAATACCCTGTTCCAGCAGCAGTCCGGCCAGCAGCGTGGATGCCGAACCGACAGTCGCAATTACTCCTCCACTGGAGCTGATACTCTCCTCCGTCAGCGGATGATGGTCATAGATGTGAATCTCAAGGCCGGGGCGATTGACAATTTCGGCAAAGCGGCCAATGCGGTCAAGCTGCTGGCAATCCACGATAATCAGGCGGGTGATGGCTTCCAGGTCAATCTCTTTGGAACGGGTAAGAGGCGGCAGATAGCCGGGATGGCGCTCGATGAAGTCGCGCACCCCCTTCTCCTGCGAACCGGAAAAACAGAGCAGCGCGCCCGGATAGAGCCTGGCAGCGGCCGTCATGGCGCCCAGACAGTCAAAATCGGCGTTTATGTGGGTGGTTATAACGTCCATCAGATATCAGGTTCTCCCCCTGAATTAAACAGTTTGCTCTCACAAAGGCACAAAGAACACAAGGAAGTCTATAATATTTATAGAATTGATAATTATCTGCTTTTCTTGGTGATCTTTGTGAGCTTTGTGTGACAAAAGTGTTTTTGGATTAAACTTTATACCTCCACATCCCTGAAACGACGGGCCGCCTCCGCTATCGACTCCTCACGGATATTGCCGAAGGCCAGCCGCAGATAACCCTCCAGCCCCGGCCCGAACACCTCTCCCGGCAGGCAGAGGACTGCCGACTCCTCAACCAGCCGCCTGGCCACCTGCCGTCCGCTGCAGCCACAAAACGGGTGCCTGACCCAGGCGAAGAAAGCTCCGCTGGCCACCAGACGGAACCGGTTTCCCGGCTTCTGAAATTCGCCCCGAAAGAGATCGTGACGACGGGCCATCATGTCACGGTTGGCAGACACCCAGCCATCCAGATGTTCGATGCCAAACCTGACGGCGTGCTGGGTTATGCGGGGCTGGCAGACCGCCATGGTGTCCTGAGCCTTGAGAGCGTGGTGAATAAATGTCTCGGAGGCGGCCAGCATACCGGCCCGGTAGCCGGTCAAGGCGTAGGTTTTGCCGAATGAGGCGATATGCACGAAATGCTCGCCCCAGCCCGGGCTGCTGAAGAGATTGTGAGGGGCTCTGTCCCCGGGAATGAAGGCGTTGTAGGTTTCATCAAGAATCAGGGCAATGCCGTGCCGCTCAGCCAAGCAGTACAGATCATGGATCAGGGCGGGCGGGGTGATGACACCGGTGGGGTTGCTGGGGGATACCACCAGAATAGCTCTGGTTTTATCGGTAATCAGACCTTCGATGGTTGCCGGGGAAGGAAGCCCGGCATCCGCCTCGTCAAAGGGGGCACAGACTCCGCGAATCCCGAGTATATCCAGGGCCATGGGATGATCGAAGTAATAAGGGGTCTGCACCACCACCTCGTCACCGGCGCTGCAGAGCGTGACAATCGCCAGCCAGAATGCCTGACTGGCGCCGATTGTCAGGCAGAGGTTGGCCGGCGAGATAAGCGCTCCGTACTTCCTGCGGTAGTAACCGCAAAGCGCCTCGCGCACCTCCGGCAGTCCTTCGTCTGGGGAATATTTTGACATGAGCGGGTCGGCCAGAATGCCGGTGAGATGGTCCGTCAATTCAGGGGCAGGGGCATAGTCCGGTACGGCCTGACAGAGATCGATCAGCTCCTGCCCGTCATCGGGCCGTTCGGCCAGCCAGCGTTTGACTTCGGAAATAGGTGGGAAGTGTACCCTGGTTATCAGCGGCGACAGGCTCAGGCTCATATCCGGCTCCGGCGGGAGATTGTTTGCTTGCCACTATACCAGAAAGCCTGTTTTCCGCATGAACAATTTTCTGAAACTTCGATCCTTGATTTATTCAGTCTGTTGAGCCAGTTTTTTATTAAATAGTCGATTTAAAACAGCCAGAATGACGATTGGTATTACGGCGGCCAATAACGTGTTGCCTCGAAAATATAGTCCAAAAAGCAAAGCCAGCATTGTTGCGAAAAGCAGCAGATAAGAATACTTGCGAACCAGTGCAGCTTCTCCGTTCATACTTCCTACATATCCCGCCGGGCTGAACAGTGTGGTAACTATACCGATTTCGAACATACCTGCCAGCACACCAGCCTCACGCAGTTCCCTGTATATCTTCAAAACCCCCCATAATTGGAGGAACACCGCCGCACCGCCAATTATCAGCCACAAATTGGCGCCCAGAACCAGCCTGTTTGCCGGGCGCTGCTGACGCATCAGCCATAGCAGCTGGATTACAGCAACGACTGCCCCGATCATGAAACCATTAAAAAGACGCTCCTGGGTTGGCACGCCTGTTCGAAATGAATAGAAAGTGAAAACCGTTAACGGCACAAATTGAAACAGGCCGGTTGCACTGTTTATTGTCTTGCTCATTCAATTTTCCCCTGCAATCAGTAATCAAGATATCCCGTGCGAATCTTTGCCAGAAGACGACCGAGCAGCCTGATGCGGAGCATCAAGCCGCGCAACCCGACGCGCAATACGACCGGGAGTGCCCGATAAAGCGGTACCGCCTTGGTGTACAGATCCGCCAGTTCCCGGTAAAACACTTCCCTCGGCAGTGTCGTCGGGAGGAGTGCATGAAGCATATCGTATAGTTCCGGCTTTTGGCTAAGGATTTCATCTTTTCGTTCAGTATGGAGTTCAGTACCCGGAAGCGGCGTCATCACAGTGAAAGTGGCGTACTTCAGTTTCAGCCGGCGCACATATGCGACCAGCGAACTGAAATCCTCGCGGCTGTAGCCCGGATCAACCATGAACGAGGCATACATCATAATTCCAAGGTCATCGAGGATTTTGGCGGCCTGGATCTGTTGAACCGTAGTGATCCCCTTTTTCATGGCTGTCAGCCGTGTATCGGAAAAATCCTCCATGCCCACGAATATCTGTGACAAACCGATTTTGGCCCATTTGGCCAACAATTCCGGGTGCTTGACAATGGTATCCACCCTGCCGTAGAGGAAAAAATTCTTCTTGATCCCCGCGTCCCGGATCAAGTCGGCCAGCCTGTCCATCCGCTTTACGTCGCACATCGATTCGTCATCGCAGAAAAAGATGTTCGGTTCTGCAATGGTTTTAAGTTCTTCCACAACGGCCGCCGGATCGCGCCGCAGATACTTGCCGCCGGTGATGTTCCAGAGAGCGCAGAAATTACAGCGGGCAGTACAGCCAAGCGAGGTGCGAATCGAGGCCAGCGGTTTGAACCATTCGCTGAAGTAGTTGTGTCGATAACTGGCCGTCAGTGTGCGGTCAGGGAAAGGCAGCTCATTCAGGTCGGTATACGGGCGCTGCGCCGTGTAAAGCATGCCGTCCGGGCAGGGTATCGCCAGCCCTTTGATCTCCCGGAAGCCGCTCTCCTGCTCAACAGCCCTGACAATTTCACGCAAGGTATAGACCCCTTCGCCGATGACAACCACGTCAATAGACGGCACATTGAAATCTTCCGGCTGCACCGTAGCGTGATGTCCGCCGACGACCACAAGGAGTTCGGGAAAGATGCCTTTGAGTCGCGTTGCCAGACCCTTGATGATATTCAGATGGCTGGTGAAGCCGGTCAGTCCGACCATATCCGGCTTGAACCTGCGACAAGCTGCCTCAGGGTCGGGCTCAAGCCTGGCATCAATGATTTCCACACTGTGGCCGTCCAGCTTGAGCCCGGCGCCCAGGTATTCCAGCGCTAACGGCTCAAACAGATAGACCTGATCCATGAGCGGATCCGTGCTTTGCGGTTGAATAAGAAGGACTTTCATCAGGCAGTTCCTTTAAGCTGGATATTTTTGGTGTCAAAACATGCTCCAGCTGCTCGGGTCATTTCAGCCATATGGATACTATCGGCGCTTGTGAATTTCACGTCGCGGACGGTACCCATATTTGCCCACATCGTTTCATATCCTCTGGTGCCCCGCAGCCTGCGAACGCGATGTTGCCACAGAGCGATTTCTCCGTCTGTAGCCGGCCGAGGCGGCCCCACGGTGCCATGAAGCCTGATTCCGGGAGGGGAATTAAAACCGCCGCGAATCAGGGCGGAAAGCCAGAACAGCAGGCCGCTGCGAACCGCAAGAACACATACATTCTTGTTATTCTCAAGGTTATGCGGCATGTTCAGCGTGAACTCCTCAAAGTAGATGGCATGTCCCGGCTCGCGAAGAAGAAGGGAACCAATCGGAGTGACATGCGGCAAACCTTCAGGAGTAACCGTCGCCATTGCATAATGAAGCGAGGATCTGAAAGCCTGCTTGAATATTCGGCGGATACTCTTCCAATTGGACTCAATATTCATGGTATTTCCCCTTGCCTAATCAATTTAGGCATCATTTTGTTCAAAATTTCTTCGCAGCAGCAGCGCCGTCGGCACAAAAGTCAGCCAGGGAGTAAAGTAGAACAGAGTGAGGTACCAGTAGCGAACCGGAAAATACGCACCGTGCCCGAGATAAACCCCACAGTAAAGCCAGTCCAGAATTGCCAGCGGGACGGTGAAGTAGAAGGAAATCCATATTGCACGAGACAGCCTTGTTTCGGGACGCCCGCGCCGCAGGAAATACAGCGCCGCAAGCGAGATCACCACACTGAGTAATATGCAGAAAACCGCCATGGTGACCTGTGAATACTGCTGGTAGTAATCCGGCAGACCGGCCAGCCAGAACAGCGCCCAGACGCTTATTCCTTGTACAAAGAGTGTGATGTGCTTCGCGACAGTCATTGGTTCCGGGGCCTGATATAATGATCATTTCGCATAAAAAGCCGCCAGCCGCTCCCTGGCCTCACTGAAGTCACCGGCACTCGAGTAGCCATTGATTGTTTCTATGCGCAGGGCCTCATCAATTGTCCGCCCTACAACATCCTGGATTGTTTCCTTGGCAGAGCGGATCGCCATCTGACTGTTGGCCAGAATCATGGCTGCATACTGTTCTGCCGTCGCCAGTAGTTCGGCATGAGGCACAACCTTGCTGACCAACCCCAGCTTGAGGGCTTCTTCAGCGGTAACTTCGCGTCCGGTCAGCGTCAGCTCCAGCGCCACGGCCATACCGGCAATAGCTACCAGCCTGACAATACCGCCATCTCCCTGATGAAAACCGTAGCGGACTTCAAAGACACCGAACTTGGCCTTCTCGGAAGCGATGCGGATATCACAGGCCAGTGCCAGTTCAAAGCCGCCGCCAATGGCAAAGCCGTTGATCGCGGCGATGATCGGCTTGGTGATCTTGTGCTGGCCGCGGGTGATGCCGCCGGCTATGCCGGTCGGGACGTTCTTGCGGATATCCAGCGTGTTGGCATGCTCCCACTTCGGCATAAAGGTTTTAAGGTCCGCCCCGGCGCAGAAGGCTTTGCCGTTGCCGGTCAGAATGGCGACATCGGCCGCATCATCCTTATTGAACCGGCTCCAGACCTGCCACAATTCATCATTAAGGCTGTCATCCAGCGAGTTAAGCGCGTCCAGCCGGTTGAGGGTGATATAGGCGATGCGGTTGTCGGTTTCGTATGTGACCTGAGACATCATCCACCTCCATTATTGTTTTTCAGGTATTCGCCTTGTCCGGCATATCCCTGTTCAGAATAACGTCGACCATGTTCTTTCTCGGCTGCTTGAATAAACCCTGTACCCTGCCCCTGAATTCTTCGGCAGTTATATGCTCCTGGTGTGTCCCTCTTACAACCCGGATATGCGGGAAGCTGCTTTCCAGCGCCTTGACATATTTTTCCGTAAACGGGCAGAGGGCTTTCAGGCAGTACGACAGATGCAGCGTGTCAATCCTGAATTCAGTCAGTGATCTGATTCTGTGGAGCAGTTTGTCCGATCCGGCCAGAGTCGGGCAGCCGGGACAGTTGATAATACCGACCAGATCAAGCGGCTCATCTTCAGGATACGCAGAAAAAGCGCCTCTGCGCCTGCGTAAATCGGCCAGACAGCTTGCCGAAGAACAACCGAGATCCTGCGTGCTGTTGGAACAGTTGAGAATACCAATTCTTGCCATCTCGTCCTCCTCTTCAGTTTATTGCTGATTCACTCTCTTGATCGTTATGCATGAATCCCGCAAAGCCTCGACTATCGCTGATTCGCCCTTGCCCAGTATAACCCTCTCGGTCCGCTTCAAATGTAGTCCTGACAATCCTTTGAACGGGTCATCCAGATGCATCCGCTATGCACGCTCATATCATTTCTCTGTGCGGCAGGGATTGAAATCACCTCATGTCTTTTCAGCAGAATGGCCATTTTGAACTCCTTGCTAGACCCTCAATTGTTCAAGATGCATGTGGAGCTGCCTGATCGTCCGCTGCCAGACCAGCGGGTCCTTTGTGGCGGCATACAGCGCCGCCGCGCCGTTCAGGACGATGATGAAGAAGCCACTGATTTCGGCATGGTCCAGTCCCGGCCTGATGACCCCCTTCTTTTCCGCCTCCGCAAGACAGGAGGCCATCAACCGGGAAAATCCCTCCAGGCCGCGCCAGACACGCTTTTTCATGTTTTCCGACTGACCGGAGAGTTCCACCAGCATGTTGAGAAAAAAACAGCCCCCCGGAAAAATATTCTTGCCGAGATAGTCGCGCATGTCGTTTTCCACCATGCACCCCAGTCTTTTGAGCGGATCTTCTATCGCACGGGTATCCCTGAAAACAATTTCGCTCCAGATCCTGACCGCCTCGCCATAGGCGGCCTCCCATAGCGCCTCCTTGCTGCTGAAATGGCCGTACAAACCACCCTTGGTCAGGTTGGTCGCCTCCATGATGTCGCCGATGGAGGTGTTGTAGTAACCTTTGACGGAGAAAAGCTCCAAGGCTTTAGTTACGATTTCCTGTCTGGTATTTCTTCCTTTGCTTTTCATTTATTCACACTTTCACTTATAAATTATACCGACCGGTTTGGTTATAAATCAGGCTAAATCAAAAATCAAGCAATAAAAATAGGGGGCGGAATCTTGCGACTCGCCCCCCTTCCTTTGTTCAATCCTCCAAATAAGGCACTACTCCCAATTAATACATACTGTTCTCTTTGAAAAATCTGTACTTATGTCACGACAACCGTCGCAATGGCCGCTTGACAGGAGTCTTTCTGACTCCTATGAGCAGCAGTTTCCGCCACCAAGTCTTCCCAGATTGCGTTCCTGAAGCCATTCGTTGATCATCCCCGAGGCACAGCCAACCCCGGAATCCACTGTGATTGCCTTGACCGGGCAGTTAAGGGCGCAGGCGCCGCACTCCATGCAGGCGTCACGGTCGGCCAGCAGAACGATTTTCCCGTCCGGAGCGAACACCTCGTGCGGGCAGACCTCAAGGCAACGACCGCAGCCGATACAGACAGACTGCTCCAGCTTCAGGGTAATAACGTCTTTCAAATATCTGAACCGCTTCACAGGTCACTCCTCACAGAAATCTTCCGGCCAGAAGCAATATCACGCCGATCAGAATTGCGCCCCCCATGGCCGGCAGGGCAGCGCGCATCTCCTTTTTCACCCCGGATCGCGAAGTATAGGGTGAACATCCGGTAAAGTTAAGGGTGTAAAAGGAACTGACCGCCGGCAGAGCCAGGAAAAAGGAGACCGCGACGGCGATATTCCAGCCGGAGCCGCCAGCAAGCCAATAAAAAACCAGACTGTAAAGCAGGCCAACTACCCCCCCCTTGACTGCGTAACTTCTCCCCGGCAACCAGGGAAGCAAGAGCGGGCCGAGTTCGATCCCGCTCAGCACCGCCCCCAAATAGGCCAGAAAAGCCAGGAGAGCTGCCTGGAGACTGCCCAGGACGGAGATCAGCAGCAGCGTCGCCGCGCCGATCACTGCAATGGATTTCAGGGCCAGCACAAGTTCGACCGGGATCAACACCAGCCGTTCATAGAGTGTAAAGCTCAACCGGCGCATAGCCGCTGTGGTAACCATTTTGTTGTC
>JACRCG010000012.1 GCA_016219145.1 Deltaproteobacteria bacterium
CGAAGAGCCTGATCGTGATGGATGAGATCGGCCGTGGCACATCGACATTTGACGGGGTTTCGATCGCCTGGGCGGTAGCGGAGTATATCCACGACACGCCATCGTGTCGCGCCAGGACCCTATTTGCAACCCATTACCACGAACTGACCGAGTTGGCGACTACCCGCGAACGGATCAAGAATTACACCGTGGCGGTCAGGGAGTGGAACGACCAGGTCATCTTCCTGCGCACGATCATCCCGGGCGGAGCGTCGCATTCCTATGGAATCCAGGTTGCCCGCCTGGCCGGGATGCCGGCCGACGTAATCGAGCGGTCCAAGGAAATCCTGCAGAACCTGGAAAGCGCTGAGTTCGAGGAGGGGGCGCCGCGCCTGGCCAGGAGCCGCAAGAGCCAGCCCAGGCAGGACTTGCGCCAGTTCTCGCTGTTCGAAGCCAGTGAAGACCTGCTGCGGCTACGTCTGAAAAAGCTCAATATAGCCACCTTGACTCCGCTGGAGGCGCTCAATCTTCTGGATGAACTGAAGCGAATGGCCTAGGTTTATGTCCGGGCAGTTTCCGGTGTTTCACGTTGATGTTCTTTTGCTCCGGATAAACGCCCGGGCAGGAATCGGGGTTTGCTGGATTAATCCAGTATATATGTGATTTTCTAATGTTGGTTTAGAGTGTAGTGCTGTGTTAAGTGTTCAAGGTTGTCTGCTGTCAGGTGGCGACTTCGAAAAAACTCTGAAATATTCTTTTCTTATGGGTATTAATCTCTCTTCTCTCCTTGTGATCCACTCCTGTGCAAGTTCGATTATAAAGCGGGCATATAAATTGCTTAATTAGAGTCGTAAAACCTGCGTGCTGTCGACCGGCCCGGGCGGAACCACGGAAAAGCAACTGTCCGTGATTAGAAACATTGAACCTTTAAGCGCTATGCCCGCTGCCGTTACGTTAAATAACGGATGAATCGACATGCTTTCGGTGGTGACCTTGATGAGATACATTTCCATACTGATGGTTCTGGTTGGAGCGATATTCCTGACCCAGTCGTTTCAGCCGGCAAGGGTTATCTGGAAAAGTGTCTGTGGCCGGCTTCGCCGCAAATGGCTTTTTATCCTCAATCTGATGACCTTCTTTCTTCTGGGGTACCTGTTTTTCGTGGCGGTGCTCTCTTTCAACCTGACTTTCCCGCTGGAGATGGTGACCGGGGGAGTGTTTCTCGGCGGCGCGGTATTTGTCTTCATCATAATCAATCTGTCCCAAAGCACATTTTCTGACCTGAAAAAAGCCGAGGAAGATGTCAAGGCGCTGAACGAATCGCTTGAACAGAGGGTGGCGGAGCGGACTCAGGAACTGAAGCAGATGTGCGAATTCAACCGCACCGTGCTGGACAGCATCGCCGACCCCATCTCCATCATCGATGTCAACACATTGAATATCGTGGGTGCAAACCGGGCTTTTCTGGAGGAGATCAACCTTACGGAAAAACAGGTGATCGGGAAGACCTGTCATGAAATCCTGCACCACAGATCGTCTCCCTGCACTCCGCTCGGTGATTCCTGCGCCCTGATGGAGACCATGTCACGTGATGATCATGCCACGGCAGAGCACGTTCATTGCGATCCCTCCGGTGAAAAAAGCCATCTGGAGGTGTTTACCTCGCCGATCAGGGATGAGAGCGGGAAGATCGTCAAGGCCGTTCATATCCAGCGTAACATCACCGAACGCAAGCGCTCGGAAGTGGAACTCCGCGAAAGCAGGGAACTGCTGCGGGTCGTCGTGGAAGGCACCTCGGATTCGGTCTACGTCAAGGATCTGGAGGGGCGTTATCGTCTGTTCAATGCGGCTGCCGCCCGTGTCACCGGTAAGAGTGCCTGTGAAGTATACGGCCGTGACGACACTTTTCTCTTTCCGGCTGATGAGGCCAGGATCGTGATGGCCGGTGACCGGGCCGTGATGGATGCCGGAAAGATCATGACCTATGAGGAACGCCTTACCTCGGTGGACGGGGAACAGCTGGTCTTTCTCTCGACCAAGGGCCCGTTGTACGATCAGCAGGGCAATGTCAGCGGAATCTTCGGCGTTGCCCGGGATATCACCGAACTGAGAAAAGCGGAGCTGGAACACCTTGATTATGAACGTAAGATCCTGCATGCCCAGAAACTGGAAAGCCTGGGGGTCCTGGCTGGCGGCATCGCCCACGATTTCAACAATCTCCTGACGGTAATCCTGGGCAACATGGAACTGGCATTGATGAGGGTGTCCGGTGATCGCCATGCCAGCTCAAGTATCGAGCAGGCCATGCAGGCCGGCCGGCATGCGGCCAATCTCACCAGGCAGATGCTGGATTACGCCGGCAAAGGGATATTCATTCTGAAAGAGGTTGACATCAACGACGTCATTCGCTCAAATGCCAGCTTTTTCAGGGCATCGGTCGCAAGAACCATCAACCTGGAGATGTTCATGTCCCCTGGCGCACTGCCGATAAAAACCGATGAAGGGCAGATTCAGCAGGTTATCATGAACCTGCTGATCAACTCGTCCGAGGCGATCGGTGACGGCTACGGAACTATTACGCTACGCACCGGCATTCAGGAATGCGATGAAAGCTACCTGAACTTCAGCAGGCTCGAGGAAAAGCCGCCGGCCGGCAGGTTCGTCTATGTGGAGGTGTCGGACAATGGCTGCGGAATGGATGAAGAGACCAGCCAGCGGATATTCGAGCCGTTCTTTACCACCAAGTTCACGGGCCGCGGACTGGGTATGGCGGCGGTACTGGGTATAGTTCGTTCTCAGAACGGCGCCATTCTGGTGAACAGTAAACCCGGAGTCGGTTCTACCTTCCGGGTGCTGTTTCCCGAATCCAGCGACGGCACAGCCGTGCAGCCAATTGAAACAAGGCCGGCTCATGGTTGTGTCCCAACCGTTTTCAACGGCAAAATCCTGGTGGTGGATGATGAGGAACATGTACGCAAAGTGTGTATGGAATTTGCCGCGCATCTCGGTTTTGAAGCGATCGGTGTCGCGGACGGGAATCAGGCGTTGAAAATCCTGAACGATCACGGCGGTGATATTGTGCTGGTGATCCTGGATCTGACCATGCCGGTGATGGACGGGGTGCTTACTTTCCAGGAACTTCGACGCATACGTCCGGACATACGGGTCCTTCTGAGCAGCGGCTGCAGCAAGGAGGATATCTCTGGACGCTTCAGCGGCGACCGTCCGGCCGGATTCATCCAGAAACCTTTCCAGATGCATGAAATGAAGGAGAAGATCACTCACGTCATGAGCGGGGGAAGCGCTATCGCGGAAGCAGCCTGAGAAGAACCTTGAAAAAAATACGGTAACAGTTGAAAGATACGGATATTTCTGATAAAAGGGCAAGCTGCTTTTTCAAACATATCCCGTTGATGCGATAAGCGATCCCATGAATCGATACTTTCACATACTGATCTGCCTTCTTGTTGCAGGCCTGATGCTTCCGTTTCCGGCCATTGCAGCCAAGAGAAAAAAACAGGTTTTCAGCGAACAGACCTCGGCCGCGATCCGTCCCCCGGCAACCCTGAATGAGATGAAACATTGGTCCAACCCTGACTATACGCGGGTTTCCCTCGAACTTGACCGGGATGTGACCTGGGAGACCCATGAGCTGGGCAAGGGGAGTCCCGGCAAGCCCGGCCGGGTCTACATCGATCTGAATCGTACCAGGCTCGGCAAGGGCGTGCGGGATATAACGATTGGCGACGGACTCCTCAAAGGGGCGCGCGTAGGCCAGTATAAGCCGGATGTGGTCAGGGTCGTGCTTGACACGGAGAATATCAGGGACTTCAAAGTGTTCCCGCTTTCAGACCCGGCCAGGCTGATAATCGATGTGCGGGGAGAGCGGCGTACGGAAATCTCCCGCCTGGAGGACTCTATCAGCATCATGCCCGAAAAAGTGGTGGTGCCGAAGCTGGAAGAACCTCCGCCGGTTGTCGAGAAAAAGTCCAAGCCCCCCAGAAAAACGACGATCTCCAAGATCCGTCGGGTTGTGGTAGATCCGGGGCATGGCGGCCACGATCCCGGTGCGGTCGGACCCAGCGGCATCCAGGAAAAGGACGTTGTACTGGCAATCGGCCTCAAGCTCAGGGCTTTGTTAAAGGAAGAACTGGGGCTGGATGTGGTGATGACGCGTTCGACCGATGTCTTCATCCCGTTGGAGGAGCGCACCGCTATCGCCAACAAGGTCAATGCCGACCTGTTCCTGTCGGTTCATGCCAATGCAGCGCCCAATCGTTCGGCGGCCGGCATCGAGACCTATTACCTGAACCTGGCCAAAACCGACAAGGTGGCACAGCTGGCTGCCAAGGAGAACGGGACTTCACTGGAGAAGGTCAGTGTGCTGCAGGCGATCCTGTTTGACCTGATGGCCAACTACAAGCTGAATGACTCCGCTCACCTGGCTGATGAAGTGCAAAAGTCCCTCTATAACAAAATTCGTGCGCGTTACAGCGATGTCAGGAATCTGGGCGTCAAGCAGGGACCCTTCTATGTTCTGGTGGGAGCGACAATGCCGAGCATCCTGGTTGAAAGCGCGTTTCTCTCCAACGTACAGGAAGAATCCCGTCTCAAAGAAGCCTCTTATCAGGAAATGGCCGCCGAAGGCATCCTGGAAGGGGTGCGCAGCTACATCTCCAGTCTGAAATAGCAGATTTTGATTATCGTTTGGTGAGAGCTTCGGCTATTGTCAGGCGTTCCCCGGTCTCCTCGGTTTCCGACTGGGAAAGGTAGAGGGAGTTGACCGCGACCAGCAGCGTGTTCAGTTTGTCCAGGTCGATCACGCTTGATCCGCTGACTGATCCGGCCTCGCTCAGGTTGAGCGGACAGCAGTCGCTTTTGCGGAGGTTGTCCTCGGTGTAGATGATCGGCAGGCCGTGGGTGCGGCAGATGATCGGACGCGCCCGGTACAGCAGGCAGCGGTGGTGCGACAGCAGAGGGCAGCGTTCGCTGCCGGTGTGCTGCACGATCTGTCTCCTGATCTCTTCCGCTTCCGCTTCCGGCAGCTCCTCCAGCGCGCTTCTAAGCGCGGCCGCTTCCACCGGAAAAAGCGTTATCGCGGTGCAGCAGGAACTGCAACCTTCCGAACAGGTGATCTGATCCGCCAGTGACGCTTCTATCGCGCTGCAGAGGGCGTCGATCCTGGACACCAGTTGTCTGTAGTTTTCGAGCAGGCGTGACATGTCTGACAGGTAGCACAATCCGATGAAAATTAAAAGTGCAATCCTGGCCGACCGTCGATTTA
>JACRCG010000100.1 GCA_016219145.1 Deltaproteobacteria bacterium
AAAACGGTCGTTAACAAAACACGGGGAAATGCAGCAATAAATCAGTTACAACAATAACAAGGTCTGACCAAAATGGTGAATAATTTAATCTGAATTCAACCTGACTTCTCCTTTGTTTTTAATCAGTTACTCTGTGTTACCAGTGCTGTTATAGGTTTCATTGTTTATCAGACGACAACCCAATAGCGGTATTTCATTATGTTTTTCTCTGTGATCTCTGTGCCTCTGTGAGAGGCGCATCTGATTTCGATTCTCTTCGTGCCTTAGTGAGCTTCGTGAGAGACAAGGGGCTTTGATATGACTATTACCGCAGCCGCAGTCCAATTCAACGTCACACAGGGCGATGTAGACGCCAATCTGGCCTATGTGCGCCAAGCGCTGGCCCGCGTGGCCGGACAGGGGGCCAATCTGGCCGTGCTGCCCGAAATGTGGTCGAGCGGCTTCGCCTACAAAAATCTGAATGAACTGGCTTTGCGTACACCTGGGATCGTGGACGAACTGCTGGAGCTGTCGGCTCGCCACAAACTGGTGATTGTCGGCAGCATGCCCGAACCGAACGGCGACAAGGTCTTCAATTCGGTTTTTCTGGTCGATAACGGCCGTCTGGCCGGGATCTACCGCAAGATGCACATCTTTTCCTTCCTGGGGGAGGACAGGGCCTTTAATGGAGGAGATTCCTGGCTGCTGGCCGATACCTCGATCGGTAAAATCGGTGTCATCATCTGCTACGATCTGCGCTTCCCGGAGCTTTCCCGCCGTCTGGCGCTGGAAGGAGCGCAGGTACTCTGCGTGCCGGCCCAATGGCCCAAACCGCGTCAGGAGCACTGGCGCACCCTGATCCGGGCACGGGCCATGGAGAATCAGTTCTTCGTGGTTTCCTGCAACGCCTGCGGTCTGATCGGCAAACTGGATTTCTTCGGCATGAGTATGATCATCAACCCCAAAGGTGATGTTATCGAGGATGCAGGTGAGAGTGAGTGCGAGATTCTGGCAGAGCTGGACATGCAGACCATGACCGACTGGCGAGCCCAGATCCCCTGCTTCAAGGATCGCAAACCGGAATACTATTAAACTGGCAAAGTCTCTGCTCTCACAAAGGCACCAAGACACAAAGCAATCAAGCCTTTCAGGTTTAGAGGCGTTAATCAATAAAAAGGATTTGCTAACTTTTATAACCAGCTGACTTTCTTGGCGAACTTAGTGAGCTTTGTGCGACAATGGCCTTGAATCATTCATCCGTTGTACAACCCTGACAGCAATTCCGGTTTAAGCAATGATTTGCGCAGTGTTACCCTGATTTTCTCGACCTGATCGAACCCCTCCGGTTTTGTGATGCTTCCGCTTTTATAGAGCAGCCGCAAGTTTTTTCGCAGCGCATCAGCTGCGGCCAAAGCCTTTTCTCCGGTAGGGTCCGCCTTTAAAAACCTTGATCCTTCAGGATTTTGCAGAAAATCAAAAACCGCCTCTCCGGCAAGTTTCAAATATTCGTCACGGTCGCTTTCCGCAAGCTGATAGCGCGAACTGCCCGAAAGAGTATGCATGATCTCCTGCCACTTTTCCAGCCGTGACAGCAGCATGATTGAATTAAAGATGCGCTTGTTGGTGCCGAAAGAAAAAATGGTTGTTGTCAGAACGCTGCGCAGCAGCTTGTCGTTGGCCTGCTGGTCGGCCCGGCAAACCTCTCTGGCCAGCTCCCAGATCTCCTTGTCAACAAAGGTCTCAAAACGCATCTCCCAGTAGGCATGCTTCATTGTAACGGTGGCAAACGAGCGGATGATCTTGTGGGGAACATAGTAATTATGCGCGATAGTGTCTGCCGCCAGATGGCAGAGATAACCATAGGCGCAGGCCCGCTGACGATCAGTTGCCGCATTTTTCAGGATTTTGAGGCCGATGCCCCAGCGATGGCAGTTCAACAGGTAATGGGTATATTTTTTCCCCACGGTTATATCGGCGGCGATGCAGCCGTACAGAAAGTCACGCGGATATGCTGCCAGAAGCGCTGCCACTGCGGTTGGCAGCGTACCCATGTTGGCCAGTACATCAGCGCCCAGCTGCAGATGAATGCCGCCGCCCCAGGCCAGGGCGTCAGTTGGAAACAGAATGGCGGCAATCGCAGTTAGTATGAGCAGCATGGAATTTCTTTCATTTTGACAGGCGGGATACTTGCTGATAGATTGCCCGGGATTCAGCGTGTCATTGTAATGGATTGCAGATAAAATTAATAGGCAAATTTGCCGGGCAGGAGCGCTAGAGGTGGTCACAAATTCAGTTCGACCAGAGCTTGGGGAGTCCCTTGTTGCCTATCTGGAGGATCTTCAGGAAAGCGGGCTGGACGGCATTCCTGCGGCTTTTGCGGCACCAGGATTATCAGATGAATCGGCCCGGAAAACGGCTCCGGCAGGGCAAGATGCTGTCAATAAAGTGCCGGTTGCGCCTTTATCAGCTAATAAACCCGAGACTCTGGAGCAGATCAGAAAAAATCTGGGTGACTGCCAGCGCTGCAAGTTGGGCGCAACCAGAAAAAATCTGGTATTCGGAGTCGGTAATCCCAAGGCCCGGCTGGTGTTTGTCGGTGAGGGACCCGGAGCCGATGAGGACGAGAAGGGTGAGCCTTTTGTCGGTGATGCCGGCCGGATGCTGAACCGCATTATCACAGCCATGGAGATCAAAAGGGAAGACGTCTACATCTGCAACGTGGTCAAATGCCGCCCTCCGCAGAACCGCAATCCGGAGGGTGACGAGATCGCTGCCTGTTCACCGTTTCTGCTGCGCCAGCTGCGTTCTGTCAGGCCCGAGGTGATCGTGGCGCCGGGCAAGTTTGCCTCTCAGACCCTGCTGGATACGAAAGAGCCGATCTCAAAGCTGCGCGGCAAGTTCCGCGACTTCCACGGCGTTCCACTCATGCCGACCTACCACCCCTCCTATCTGCTGCGTACTGGCGGCAATTCGGATTCGTTCTGGGATGTGTGGGGAGATATGGTGCAGGTGCTGCAGCTGCTCAAGCTGCCGGTGCCGGAGAAGAGCAGAAAGAAGTGATTTACAGGCCGTACCACCTTCTTACTACAAAGTCATTCCCTTTTTTGCCGGCGGTCGGCCAATCGTCCATTGCTCGCCGGGTACGCATTATTTCATTCAGCCTCTGCAACAGGGGAGTTGTCACCACTCCGCCGTTACCGGGCACTCCGCATTCCAGCCTGCTTTCAATGACTCTCTCCCGGTCCAGTACAATCAGCACATGCCCGTTCCAGACGATCAGGTCCAGCGGTTCAAGCAGCCGGGCAACCGCCTCCGCACCCCTGCCGCTGATCGCAACCGGGCGGCCGAACCGGACCAACTGCTCTGTATTACGCGGTGTCCAGCCATTGGTGGCCTGATAGAGCAGCCCTGAGCAATCCAGTCCCGCCAGGGTCAGGCCCTTCGACTTAGCGATGTTGACGGTGCGATAGAAATATCGGGACAGTTCAGGTACTCCATTTTGCACATTTCCGCCCCAGATGTAGGGGCTTCCGACAGAATCAAGCAGCGCTGCCAACACCCGCTCGCGCGGCGGCAATTCGGGTTTGCGACCCTGCGGAGCATTGCTGTGCAGTTCGAGGAAACGACTGTCCATATAAAGACGCCTGCCGGCCACGACCGGGTATTCATCCGTCTCAACCCGGTAGGTTACTGTCTTGCCACTTTTATACTCTCCCAGAATTTTGAATACGGTTCCAGGCAAGGCAATAAACTCCAGTTCCCGTACCTGGCCGCAGCGGTCTCGTTTCAGGGACGAGCCATCCTTTCCGCCGAAGACCCGGCCAAAATCGACTGAATTCAACACCGGAGACGGGACGCGAGCAACACCGAACGAAGCGGCCCGGCAGTCTGTTGTCAGTCCGAACGTTACTGCAAACATCAGGATGTAAAGTATATTCATCACACGCCTCGGCAGCAGAATTTTGCATCGCAATGTATCACCCCCCCATTGCGTGAAGCAATCTGTTTGCCAATATGATTCTAGCGGTTGCACAGCAGACGGCTTCGTGGTAGAAATAATTCTTTGTAATGCTTAAGAGGAACCGATCGTGAGAAGCGCCTTGACAGGATCCATGAATAGTGAACATCCGGATATTGCCGATGACGAACTGGCCGAGATCGGCATGATCCTGGAGATGCGTCGCAACTTCTCCCTGTCTGCCTACAAGGATAAGTGCATGAAGCGGCGGGTTGCAATCAGAATGCGCTCAAGCCGATGCAGTGATGCAGCCGCCTATTGCAATCTGCTGCGTCGGAGTGAACAGGAACTTGATCTGCTTCAAAAGGCGCTCACTATTCATGTCAGCCAGTTTTTTCGAAATCCGACCATGTTCGAGAAGCTTCGCAGGGAGGTGCTGCCGCTTCTTTATAAACGCTGCGAAGAAGAAAATATTCCATTGCGGATCTGGAGCCTCGGCTGCGCGGGGGGCGAAGAGGCCTATAGCCTGGCAATTCTGTTGCGGGAATACTTTGCGCGGGATTTGAGGCAGACCGCCACAATAATCGATGCAACCGATATAGATGATGACACCTTGCGAGCAGCCAGAAAAGCCGAGTTCAACGAAGACCGGTTGAAGGAACTGTCTGGTGAACTGCGGAAGAGGTACTTTTATCCCAGCGGTTCCCGGATGCGCTTGTCAGAAACCATCAGCGAAATGGTAACTTTTCATCGGGAAGACATCACCGTTGTTGAGAAGTTCAAACCCTGCCATCTGGTGCTGTGTCGAAATACGCTGATATATTTTACCCGCCCGGACCAGGAAAAAATCCTGCATGGAGTAGCAGATGTCCTGCCGGTCGGCGGCATACTTGTACTCGGCAAGTCTGAAACCCTGGTGGGCGACGTTCGTCGCCGGTTTTCATCAGCCTGCCCGGTTGAACGTATATATCGCAGGATTTGAAACTATTTGTCAGTGGAGGGTCATCATGCGCATCCCCATAGGTCACAAATTCATCATCGGTTTCATTGTTGTCGTGGCAGCGGTTGCTTTCAGCCCTAAAATAGTCGGGCTGCTCGGATTTTCAGCAGGGTATAGCGGTGTTCTCGGCTATGCCGTAGCGATGACGATCGGACTGATTCTGGGATGGCTCTTTTCAAAGGGATTTACCGCCAACATCGGCCGATTGACAGATTCAGCAGAATCTATCAGTCGCGGGGATCTGACAAGGGACGTTGCTATCCGGCCATCCAGGATACCGGATGAAAGCCACGAACTGGCCGGACTCATAAATCTGATGCTGCAGAATCTGCGAGACCTGGTCGGGCATATCAAAAAAACATCTGCCCAACTCTCTGATTCTGCCAAAGAAATAAACTCAACCGCTCTTGAAATCAACGCTTCCACTGAGGAGGTGGCTCAGGCAATCGAGCAGATCTCCCGTGGCGCCGAAAGCCAGGCCGAGATGGTGGAAAAAAGTTCTAAAACCATCCGGGAAATGGCAGTTTCTATAGAGCTTGTCGCTTCCAGAGCTCGCGAAACAGCCAAAGCTGCCCGGGAAACCAGCCTGACTGCGCAGCATGGCGGGGCGCTGGCCAGCGACTCACTCGAAAGGATGAAGGAGTTTTTTGAAAATCAGGAGTCGATCGGGCGGCAGTTTGACACGTTCAACAGCAAACTGCAAAGGGTGGGCAAGGTGGCTGACTGTATCGGCGATATCGCCCGTCAGACCAATCTGCTGGCCCTGAACGCCTCAATTGAAGCGGCCCGGGCCGGGGAATACGGCAAAGGCTTTGCTGTTGTGGCCGAAGAGGTCCGCAAGCTGGCGGATGGTTCGGCCCAGTCGGCCTCTGACATTGGTGATATGATCGAGACTCTGCGTGAAGAGAGCCATCGAGTTCACGAAGTTATTCTGGAGAGCTCACGCAGTATCAAGGAAGGGAAGAAAAACATCGATGTAACGGCCACAGCCTTCAAGGAAATTCTCAATACTGTTCTTGAAACGGAGCGAAAAGCATCCAGTATCGCCGATCTGTCCCAAATGCAGCTGGATGGATCGGCAAGAATGGTAAAAGCGGTGGATGAGATTGCCAAGGTGGCGGATGACAATGCGGCTTCGACCGAACAGGTTTCGGCCGCCACCGAGGAACAGCTGGCCGCCATGCAGGATATGGCTCTGGCGACCAGGGAGCTGACACAACTGGCCGGCGAGCTGCTGATAGTGGTTGAGCGTTTCAAGACGGTCCAGGAATAGCAAAGCCGGACATGCCTGCCATGGAACGTAAATTTCTGATTTTTTTCATGCATGGTCAGCGCTATGCCTTTGATCTTTCCGACGTTGCTGAAGTAATGGATATCACCAAAAGCTGGCCAATACCGTTCGCCCCAGACTGCTACAGTGGTGCCATAAACTTCCACGGAGCCATTGTGGCCGTTATGAATCTGGCCGCTTTCATGGGGAGTGACGCTTGTGGCGAGCTTGAAAAAATCATTGTCCTGAATGAAAAATCAGCTGCACTCGGGTTTTTGGTTGAGAGGGTGGCACGGATAGTTTCAGAACAGGAAATAGAAATCAGTGACCCTTCTGATGATCGCTTTGCATCTGCTCTGCTCCGCCTGCCTGAAGGGAGCGCCACGCTTCTGGACATCGAAACCATCATCCGGGAATCTGAAATATTAATAAATAACTGAACTGAGAGTTGCAACGCACTGCTACATATAAAGAACACAGAAAATAACTTGACACTTGAGAAAATATGCGTATATTTCATCTTTGATTTTTAAACCATGCGCATTGCGTCTAAATGGTAAATTTAAAACGAAAGAGGAACAAGCAATGAAAAAAATGATCTCCCTGACCCTGGTACTCGCACTGGCAACTGTTTTTGCAGCTGGCTGCAAGAAAAAAGAAGAAGCACCGAAGCCTGTTGAAGCACCGAAGCCTGTTATGGCTCCGATGACCGGCAAAGCTGCTGCTGCAGCTCCTGCCGCTGCACCTGCTGCTCCGGCCGCCGCTCCTGCTGCTGCCCCTGCTGCACCAGCGAAGAAGTAACTCGCTCCCCCAACGGGGTTGTTAAATAAAGCCTGCGGGGTTACCCCCTGCGGGCTTTATTTTTTTGTCGGAGGTTACCCATGCATGAAATGTCAATAACTCAGGGGATAATTACTCTCTGCCTGGAGCATTGCAATGGGCGGCGCGTCACCTCGCTCGAGGTTGAAATCGGTGAATTGAGTACCGTTGTTCCCGAGGCGATTGAGTTCTGTTTTGAAGCCTGTAGCCGTGATACGCTGCTGGAAGGAGCGCAACTTGTCATCATCAGGACTCCCGGCAGGGGAATGTGTCAGGAGTGCGGATCAGAGACACCTCTTACGGAGCTGTTTGGCGCATGCCGGCATTGCGGGAGCGGCCAGGTGATTATAATGGCCGGCGAGGAAATGCGGGTCCGGGAGATTGAAGTGGAAGATTAAAAAGGGCGCTGCAAATGCAGCGCCCTTTTTTTCTTACTGAGGTGACGTGTCAGGTCTAGCTGTTGGCGTCGACCGTCGGGTGAAACTGTTCCCAATGTTCCGGTGAGCGCCACAGACCGGACAGAATCAGCTGGCGGATATGCAGGAACTCCTTCGGCAACCGGTCATACATCTTAACAAACAACTCTTCGTGGGAAACGATCTCTTCCTTCCAGACATCACGGTCAACCGACATCAGCTCATAGAACTGATCGCGGGAAACGCTGCTCAGATCGGTCCAGTCAAGATCCTCATAGCGCGGCATCCAGCCCAGCGGGCTTTCCACCGCCGCAGCATTGCCATTGACTCGCTCGACGATCCATTTCAGGATGCGCATATTCTCGCCGTAACCGGGCCAGAGGAAGTTGCCGTCGCTGTCCTTGCGGAACCAGTTCACACTGAAAATGCGAGGGGGAATCGGAGTGGTACGTCCGACCTGCAGCCAGTGGGCAAAATAATCGGCTACATGGTATCCGCAGAACGGCAGCATGGCGAACGGATCGCGACGAACATTGCCGACAGCCCCGGTTGCTGCAGCGGTTGTTTCTGATCCCATGGTGGCGGCCAGATATACGCCGAAGCTCCAGTTGAAGGATTGATAAACCAGTGGGATAACATTGTTGCGGCGTCCGCCGAAGATAAATGCCGCCATCGGCACCCCTTTCGGGTTTTCCCATTCCGGATCGATTGATGGGCACTGGGAGGCCGGCGAGGTGAAACGGGAGTTAGGGTGGGCTGCATTCCTGCCGCAATCCGGAGTCCATTTGTGTCCCTGCCAATCGGTCAGTAGTGGCGGTTTGGCACTGGTCATTCCTTCCCACCAGACGTCACCATCAGGTGTCAAGGCCACGTTGGTGAAAATCGAGTTGGCCGCACAGGAGGCCATGGCGTTCGGATTTGTCTTCTCCGAAGTGCCAGGAGCAACACCAAAGAAGCCGTACTCCGGGTTGATGGCATACAGTCGTCCGTCAGGGCCGGGCTTGATCCAGGCAATATCGTCACCAACGGTTGAAACTTTCCAGCCGGTTTTACTGAAAGTGTCGGGCGGCACGAGCATGGCCAGGTTTGTTTTGCCGCAAGCGCTGGGGAAAGCGGCGCCAACGTAGGTCTTGTCGCCCTTTGGCGATTCAATTCCCAGAATCAGCATATGTTCGGCCAGCCACCCCTCATCCTTGGCAATTTTGGAAGCAATTCTCAAAGCCAGGCACTTCTTGCCCAGCAGGGCGTTGCCGCCGTAGCCGCTGCCGAACGACCAGATCGAGCGCTCTTCCGGGAAGTGGACAATGTATTTTTCCTTGTTGCAGGGCCAGGGCACATCCTTCTGACCCGGTTCCAGCGGCGCACCTACCGAATGGAGGCAGGGCACGAATTCTCCGTTACCGAGCGCATCAAGGACTGCAGTACCCATACGGGTCATGATACGCATATTAACTACAACGTAGGGAGAGTCGGAAATTTCAACGCCGATTTTAGCGATTGGCGAGCCGAGTGGACCCATACTGAAAGGAATCACGTACATGGTGCGACCGCGCATGCAGCCTTTGAAGAGTTTGCCAAGCGTTTCCTTCATCTCTTTGGGGTGCATCCAGTTGTTGGTGGGACCTGCGTCCTGCTTGGAAATGCTGCAGATAAAGGTGCGATCCTCCACCCGAGCCACATCACCCGGATCAGACCAGGCCAGATAGCTGTTGGGCCGCTTCTCCTGATTCAGCTTCTGGAAGGTGCCGCTCTCAACCAGCTGTTTGCAGAGCGCGTCGTACTCTTCCTGCGAACCGTTGCACCAATGGATCGATTCAGGTTCACAAAGTGCTGCGACTTCTTCTACCCATTTGGTCAGTTGCTCGTTTCTGCCTTGGTTACTCATGATGCCTCCCCGGTTGAGAGTGATAATATTTAGTTACGGTTAAATATCATACCAACAGTCAAAAAAAAAGAACTTATACGGGGATGAGCAAATAATTTTCGGGAAAGAGCAGATTTGAGCGTGAATGTGCGGTAAATCGGGGAAGCGGATGATGGCGGGTTTATTATTATGGCGAATATGCAATTTTAGCGATATTTAAATGAATCTGCTTGAGCTCTTGTCCGGCACAGCAGTGCTGGTCCGAAAAAAAAGGCCATACCCGGAAACGGTTACGGCCTTTACTGTTTGCTACTCATTTGATTTTCGGCTTATTTCTGGACAGGAAAGCCGTTGCGGTACCAGCCGACGATTCCGTCAGTCATATTGTAAACCTCTTTGTGACCTCTCCGTGCCAGCAGTCCCGCTGCGTATCCGGATCTGGAACCGACAGCGCAGTATACCAGCACCGGCTTGTCCTTCGGCACTTCAGCGAGACGCCGTTCAAGTTGACCAACCGGGATCAGCGCTGAACCGGCCAGCTTGCCCTGGCTGTACTCTTGCGGTGATCGAACGTCCAGCAGATAGACATTCCTGTCTTTTTCGAGAAGCGCTTTTGCCTCTCGCGAAGAAATATTCCGCTCTGCGGCAAAAACCTGTGTTGCCAGAGCAGCTATGGCAAGTAACAGCGTCACAACCTTTTTCATACTGAAAAACTCCTTTTCCATTTCGTTTAGTTAGGGGCCTTCGGAAACCTCGGCACCCCCATTTTCGCCAGGATGTTGAACATCGGGCAGAACTGGGTAAACCCGGACTGGAATAGATTCAGACCGACGAAACCGGTGAACCAGAGCCAGTTGGGCGAGTGGTAATGCGCCAGCAGCAGCGAGATCAGGATAAACGATCCGGCCACGATTCGTACAATGCGCTCGATGTAGAATTCTTCTTTCATTGTCGGACTCCTTTCGGTCTTAAGGTACCTCTTTTAAAAAGAGGAACTCAAGGGGCTTTACTTCCCAGCATTTCGGCGATTTTTCCGGCAACTTCTCCTGTCAGTACCGGGCAGACACCTTTCGGGTTGTTGGCGCGGATGATCTTGCAGCAGGTTACTCCGTATTTTTCCTTGAACCAGGTGTGCAGCTCACGTGTCAGGTGTGTTGTTTTCTTTTTGTCGGCCAGTACCAACCCGATAGCTACCGTGCCGCCGGAAACTGCACCGCAGATGCAGCCTGAGCCTGAACCGCCTCCAAAGCCGGATACAGCGCCGACCACCGATTCCGGGGTCTCAGGGGAAAAGTGTTGACGGATTACCTCC
>JACRCG010000099.1 GCA_016219145.1 Deltaproteobacteria bacterium
CCCCGCATCAACCCGGATGACTTCCCCGGTAATCATCCGGGCCGCATCCGACAAGAGAAAAATTACCGCATTGGCGATATCTTCAGGCTTCGCCAGCTCCGGCAGCACACTTTCATCCCTGGCTTTGGCCAGAAACTCCTCCGGAAGCGCCAGCGCCATTTCTGTCAACACCATTCCGGGAGCGACAGCGTTGACCGTAACACCCTTAGGCCCCAATTCACGCGCCAGAACCTTGGTAAGCCCGATCAGACCGGCCTTGGAGGCGCTGTAGTTGGCCTGACCGAACTTGCCTCTGATACCGTTGATGGAGGTGATGTTGACGATCCTGCCATAGCCGGCCTTGCGCATGCCGGGCGCCAGCGCCCTGGCCATGTTGAAGGCGCCGGTCAGATTGACCGAAAGTACCGACTGCCATTCATCATCGCTCATGTTGACGATGCTCCGGTCACGAGTGATACCGGCATTATTTACCAGCAGCGTTACCTCTCCCGGCAGCGCAGCAACAGCAGCGGCGACACTGGCTGAATCCGCAATATCAACCTGATGAAAGGTGTACAGCCCCGCGTCACCCGGATCTCCGGGAGTTACATCAAAAACATGCACCGTTGCGCCGTAACCAACCAGGGCGCGTGTGATCGCCAGACCAAGGCCACGGGCACCGCCGGTGACTACCGCAATACGCCCTTCAAAATTCAGAAAATCCGCCATTTGCTCTCCTTGGCAACCATATTGGTTACCTTAAAATCGCTTCCGCCATGACCTCGGCCACATCCCGAACCTTGACATTATCAGCTTTGACATCCTTCAAGCCGTCCTCAAACATGGTCATACAGTAGGGGCAGGCCACGCAGATCGTATCCGGCTTCTCCTCCAGCGCTTCCTTGACCCTGGTAATGTTGATCCGCTCGCCGGTATGCTCCTCCATCCACATCCGCCCGCCACCGGCACCGCAGCAGAAGGCGTTGTTCCGGTTCCGCTCCATTTCACCCGGCGCGCTTCCGGTAGCAGCCTCAATAACCTCGCGCGGCGCGTCATACACATCGTTGTGACGGCCAAGATAACAGGAGTCGTGAAAAACCGTTGTTCCCATCTCCGATGTAGTTTTATCGAGTTTCAGCTTGCCATCTTTAACAAGATTGCTCAGCAGCTCGCTGTGATGAATAACTTCCAGCTCAAGGCCATACTGACGGTAATCGTTCTTGAGAGTGGTAAAGCAGTGCGGACATTGTGTGATAACCTTCCTGATCCCCTTTTCGATAAAAACGGCCGCGTTCTCTCTGGCCATCTTGTCAAAAACGAATTCGTTACCCAGACGGCGGACGCTGTCGCCGCAGCATTTTTCATCCTTGCCGAGAATGCCCCAGGATATGCCGGCCTTGTCCAGCAGCTGAGCCATGGCAACGCTGACATGCTTGCTGCGTGAGTCGAACGAACCGGCACAGCCGACGTAGAACAGATATTCGGTGCTGTCCTTGTCGAACGGTTTGACATCCAGCTGACTGCACCACTTGGAACGCTCGGTCGGCGCAATGCCCCAGGGATTGCTTCTTCCTTCCATATTTTCAAACAGATTCAGAAGCTCTTCCGGGAAGCTGGCATCGGTCTCGACCAGATGTCTTCTGAGCTGGATTATTTTAGGCATCTGTTCGATAAAGACCGGGCAGGCCTCCATGCAGGCACCGCAGGTGGTGCAGCCCCAGATCGACTCCTCGGAGATGCTCCCCTCGCCGCCATCGCCGATCAAAGGTGTCGCAGGTTTTTCACCTTTTTTGAGTTGGCTGCCGTTATTCAGCAGGTTGACCTTGATGTCGTGGATTACAGCGCGCGGATTGAGCGGTTTACCGGTGATGCTGGCCGGACAGACGTTCTGGCAGCGGCCGCACTCAGTGCAGGAAAAGGAGTCCAGAAGATCCTTCCAGCTATAACGATCAACCTGATCGACTCCAAAACTGTTGCCGACTGCAAATTCTTCTCTCGGCTGCGTATTGGGCTTCTCCAGACGGCGGAAAAAACAGTTCGGAATGGCGGTCAGGATATGCATATGCTTGCTGTGCGGCAGGTAGCACATGAAGGCCAGCAGCGCCAGAGCGTGCGCCCACCAGGAAACTGCATGGATCGCAGGCAGATACATCTGCGGCAGAATAGCCGCCACGTGTCCAGAAACCGGCATTATCTTTTGAGCGGCTGACAGAAATGAGACCGGGTCTGCCTTGTATTTGTACATGAATGTTGCCAGCTCGGTGGCATTCAGACCAAAGGAGGCCAGCATGAGCGTGGCGATCAAGCCCAGGATCAGGAAGGCTTCCGGAGTGCGGGCTTCCGGATAGGGCGGATAGATCAGACGCCTGACAGCCGCCACGGATACGGCAATCAGAGCCAGCAGCGAGGCGATGTCGATCATGAATGCCAGCGGAACGTAGAGTTCGAACGGCAGCTTGATCAGCTTGATGGTATTGGGGAAAATACCGTTCAGTATGAACTCGGTGTTGGCCACAACCAGAATCATGAATGACCAGAAAATGACGAAGTGGTTCAGCCCGAAAGGCTTGGCCAGTACGCGCTTCTGGCCGAAAGCGTACAGCAGCATCTCACCGATACGGGTGCCGACATTGTCAAAACGGTCTTCGGCCTGACCCAGCGAGATCAGGTTGAACCTTTTCCAGCAGCCCCAG
>JACRCG010000102.1 GCA_016219145.1 Deltaproteobacteria bacterium
ACTGGGGAAGCGGTCGGCCAGTTCCATATATTTGATGCATTCCGTATGGCGACCGCTGCAGTATCGGATTATCATGTTCACATCGTGCGGCGAAATGTAACCGCAACCGACATCACAGTAATCGTCGTTTTTTCCGTAAAATGGACAAATGTTGGAAGTTCCCATATTCTCCTCATATAACCATTCTGATTTTGTATACAGCACGGTATGTGCCAACAGACACCAGCCGCAATAATATACAGCAATATCATGGTGTTACCTCTAAAGAGCCACAAAACAGCAGTACTATGCTTTTGCAATCATGCAAAAAACATTGCGGAACATACCGGAAGACCGGCTTAGCCCCCTTCATTGATTAAATGGGGTCAATAATTATAAAACCAGTATTAACGGCAAGTTAAAAGCGGGCTGCACAGTTTTGCACATTTGCAAACCGGATTTTTTTGCACATTTGCAAGAATGCAAACCGGATTGGAGGATTCCTGGAAGACGATCGAATCAAGTGGAACCTGCGCTATCAGTCGGATGGATTCTACCTGGGGGAGAACACCTCCCCTTTCCTGGCTCGCGAGATCTCAAGGATCAAGCGGCTCGCTCCGGGCGCAACAGCCCTGGATATCGCCTGCGGCGAAGGCAGGAACAGCATCTTTCTGGCGCATCACGGGTTCAGTGTAACCGGAGTGGACATTTCGGATGTCGGATTGGCAAAGGCGGCCGCCAGGGCCGCGATGGAAGGCGTTGAGGTTGATTTCAGAAGGGTTGACCTGGAACAATACGAAATAATCGAAAGATATGACCTGATCCTGAATTTCAATTTCCTTCTGAGGGAGTTGATTCCGAAGGAGCTGATGGCACTGAGACCAGGCGGACTGCTGCTTTTCGATACGATCATGGAATCGCCGCAACTGCTGGCTAATCACAAGCAGTCATACCTGCTTCGGCACGGCGAACTGGTCCGACTGTTTGAAAACCGGGCAGGCAAAATCCTTTTTTCGGAGGAAAGCCACAGCGGAGAAATGCCGACAGCCAGGCTTTTGTTCCAAAAGAGCCTGAATGATTCCTGAACGGCTACTTAAGTGGCGCTTCAAAAATGTCCATCCATGACACAGCGCCGTCATTATTCTCGAAACCTCTGTACCGATAAATAAATTTGATTCCGTCACCCGCTTGCGGACATCTACCGAACAGCAGGCAGCCTGTTATTTCCACATATTGAACGCCTCCGTTCCCATTGCTACAGAGCTGATTGCAACATTTCTCCTCCAGAGCATGGCGACATAAAAAAACGCCGGGGGCAAGCACCTCCCGGCGTCAGGCAATATTTTTCGGATTCTGACGTCAGACGTCCTCGCCGGCCGCCTCCAACAACAGTTCCTTGATAGCCATGTCCCGCATTTTGAACTTCTGGATCTTGCCGGACGCGGTCATGGGAAAGGTATCTACGAATTTGACGTATTTGGGAATCTTGTAGTTGGCAATCTTGCCACGACAGAAATCCCTGACCTCGTCCTCACTCATCTCCATTCCCTTCTTGAGAATGATCGACGCCATCACCTGTTCGCCGTACTTCCTGTCCGGCACACCATAGATCTGGACATCGGATATTTTGGGATGGGTGTAAAGGAACTCTTCAATCTCCTTGGGGTAGATGTTTTCGCCGCCACGAATGATCATCTGCTTGATGCGTCCGGTGATCTTGCAATAGCCGTTCTCGTCCATGATCGCCAGATCTCCGGTGTGCAACCAACCGTCCGGATCTATAACCTTTGCGGTTTCCTCCGGCATCTTGTAATAGCCCTTCATCACCATATATCCACGTGCGCACAACTCGCCCTGCTTGCCAGGAGGAAGGGTTGCGCCGCTTTCTATATCGATGATCTTCACCTCCGCACCCGGAAGCGCACGTCCGACTGTGGCCACCCGCAGTTCGATCGAATCCTCAGTGCGGGTCTGGGTGATGCCGGGAGATGATTCGGTCTGACCGTAGACGCTGGTGATTTCGGTGATGTGCATATCCTTGACGACCCGCTTCATGACTTCGATCGGGCAGACGGAGCCGGCCATGATCCCGGTCCTGAGGCTGGTAAGGTCGAATTTGTCGAAATCCGGATGTTCCAGTTCGGCGATGAACATGGTCGGAACGCCGTGGACAGCTGTACAGCGCTCATTTTCGATCGCCTGCAGCACCTTGAGCGGATCGAATATTTCAACCGGAACCATTGCGGTGGCATGGCTCACGGAAGCCATCACCGCCAGCACGCTGCCGAAACAGTGGAAAAACGGCACCGGTATGCAAAGACGGTCCTTTTCGGTGAACTTCATGCATTCACCGATCTGGAAGCCGTTGTTGATCAGGTTGTAATGGGTCAGCATGACACCCTTGGGAAAACCGGTAGTCCCAGAGGTATACTGCATGTTGATGGTTTCATGGCAATCAAGACTCGACTCGATTTCACTCAGTTCCGCGTCTGTGACGTCCATTCCGATTTCGACAATCTCGTTGAAATTGAGCATTCCTGGCGGAGTGCCGTCTCCGATGAACACGACCCGCTTCAG
>JACRCG010000101.1 GCA_016219145.1 Deltaproteobacteria bacterium
CCAGCTGTGCCTTGCGTTGCAGGATCTTTGCCCTGTTTGCGCCTTTGTCGCCTGCGCCGGCTTCGGCCTGGGCGCGTTTCAGGGCCTCTTCAGCTTCCTTCAGTTGCGACTCGGTAACTCGTTTAGCGGTAATCAGGCGGTCCAGCTGCTCTCTGGAGATGACTTCACGCAGGAAGAGTTTCTCGCCTCTGGCATGATCCAGAACAGCCTGATCATAACGAGCCCCGGCCGATTGAACTGCCGCTTTGGCCGCTTCGGCTTTCAGCAGCTCTCCGCCGCTTTCGTTCACCGCCATCCCGACACCGGCGGCAGCTTTGGATACCAGCAGCCTCTGGTCGCGCTGATCGATCTCCAGCAGCAGATCGCCCTGTCTGACAAGCTGGTTGTCCTTGACCAGCACTCTTGCCACACTCCCTGAAACCCTGGCTGAAACCGGCACAATACGGGCCTCGACAAAGGCGTTGTCGGTCTCGATATGGGTTTTGCTCTTGATGAACAATTGCAGTCCGGCCCAGGAAGCTCCAGCCACGATGATCAACAAAATGGCAATTGCTTTATACTTCTTGCCATTGGCAGGTATTTTTTTGGCGGGGCGCTCCCCGGTCTCGTCCGTCATATGATCCTCCCCAGGCATGTTAGAGTTGACCCTGTGCCCACAGCAACCTTGCGATAGCCGTCTGATGGTCATAGAAAGCCCGCTGGTAATCGGTTTTACTCTGTGTCACCAGTGTCTGCGCATCCATTACCTCGGTTGCCGTGCCGACCCGTTCCTGATAACGTTCACGATTGATTCGCAGGTTCTCTTCACTCTGGCGAATGGCTGCCTCTGTTACTGATATTCTTTCTTTGGCCACAGCGACATCGTTTCTGGCGGTATTTATTTCAAGCCGAGCCTGCTCCTCAGCCAGCCTGAGCGTATCCAGGCTTTTAGAGCTGTTTTTTATCGCTTTTTCCCGTGCCGCAGTAGAGGCGTACCCATCGAACAGATTGATCTTCAGGCCGATTGTGGCGGACATTATGGCCTGCTCACGCACCTTGGCGTTCTGCACATAATCCAGTGCCAGGCGAGAATATATCTCCGGGAAAAAATTGCCTTTGCTCTCTTTAACCTCCAGCTCGCGGGCCTCGGCTCCATGACGAAGAGCAATAATGTCATTTCTGGCGTCCAGTTGAAGCTGACTGTCGGTTGTTGGGGCGGCGCCTTCAGCCATGACCGTTTTTTCATCCAGTTCAGCGCGATTGTCAGGCTTGCTGCCGATCAGGAAGTTGAGCAGCAGCCAGAAGTTTTCCCGGCGGTTCTTTGCGACCAGCAGTTTCTGCCGAGCAGCTGCCAGGCGTACCTCTGCCTGTAGCAGATCGTTGCGGGTTACTACCCCCTCTTCAAACAGCACTTTTGCCACGCGGCGGTGTTCATCAACCAGCGCGACCTCTTCTTCAGCGGCAATAATCAGTTTGCCGGATTCAAGAATACTGAAGTATGTCTCGATCACTCGCAGCGTAACATCGCTTTTCTGCGACTCAAATGTTCTGCTTGAAGCCTGGGAAACGGCCTCACTCTGTCGTTTTCTTGAGTCACGTCGTCCGAAATCATAAATGGTGTAGCTGGCCGAGAGACCGGCGAAACCAAAATCAGCCTCCTGTGTTTCAGTTGTCCGCCCGCCGATAATCACCGCCTGTGGTTCAAGCTGCATGCTGTAGCCAGTCTGAGCGTCAATCTTCGGAAAATATGCCGCAGAAGCAAGACGGACGTTCTCCTGGGCTATTTTTGAATCCCAGGCGGCATTTTTCAGGAATGGATTGTTAACAACAGCTTGCGAGATGCATTCCTTGAGAGTCAGAGGTGCGCTCCAGGCAGGCGAGACGGTCAGGGCCAGGATAACTGACACCAGGCTAGCAAGTCGGTAATTCATAGACATTCCTCTCTCCACGCAGAATCAGCAGCATGCGGGTAAACTCAGTGATCTCATCAGTGCTGAGGCCGTGGGTAAGTTTTGCAAGTGCGTTTGCAGCACATTCAGATAGTGGGGATTCCAGCGCTTTGCCCCGCTCGGTCAGGTGAATCATGTATGCGCGCCGGTCCTGGGGGTGCTGTTTTCGCTCGACCAGCCCGATTTTTTCCAACCGGTCGATCAGGCCGCCGACTGTTGTCCGGTCAATTTGCCCTTTTTCTGACAGCTCGACCTGAGTCAGGCCATCCTGCTGCCAGAGGAAGGCCAGAAGACCAAATTGCGGAGGAGTCAGGTCATACTCGTCAATTTCCTCCCTTAGGAGTGCCCAGGCGCGCTGGTAACCTTTGGAAAGCAGAAAGCCGATACTTCTTTCGATGTCGTACATGGCGTGACAACCTTTTTTGGGAGTTTGATCATTATGCAGATAATCAGTATGCTGTCAATATGAATAACAAATATCGGCTTTCTGCCACAGATGTCACAGAGAGCACAGAGGAATTAATACAGAAAAATATTCTTTTAAGTGAACCATGTATGGTGTATCGAAAATTATTCAGAGATTGGATCGCAAGAGCATTCGACCGTCTGATCGCGGATGCGGGTCGAAAGACGTATTTGAGAAGCTGAAGAGTGCCTTTAATATTTTCTTTGACTGAATTGTTCAGGCAGGCTACATTTTCTCAAATTTCGAACAGAGGGGGCGTAAATGGTTTGGTGGTGCCTGGCATCGGTTATATTTACAGCATGTTATACATTGCTTACTCCATCAGGGAGTATTGGAGTAACAATAGCTTCCGGCTTTATCATGTATCAAATCATGGTAATCATTCCATTTTTTATGATTTTGGGATTCAACAGACTGGTACTTAAAGATAGTCGACCTGCAAACCAATTTACAACAGTTGCAATTATTCCATCAATCATTCTTGCCGCAATATTTTTCTATCTTCTCTGGCCAGCTGCAAAATCTCACTAAGAATTGTTTGACAGCATAATCGGCCTAAAAAGAAAAGGACCTGGCCTAATTGGCTAAGTCCTTGATTTATTTGGAGCGGGAAACGGGATTCGAACCCGCGACCTTCAGCTTGGGAATCTGAATTTTTATGGTTTCAGAGCTTTTCATATTGTATCAAACCCCTTCCAAATACCAGTGGGGGGAGCACTCTCTGCAGCCAGAGGATTATTCAGTGTCGCTACAACACAACATATGGCTGCTATTTATGTTAATATCATTTTTATGGTTGCTAAATTTGCTGTTATCGTTAAATATAGAAGCTATATTTACTGATTATGGGAATACTGATGTCGAATAGAAACGAAAATATCCTGCCGGAAGTTTTCCTCTCGGAAAGTGATGCTTCCCGTACTGTCTCGAACATGGTCAAACAGGGAGTTGCCCGCAAGATCGGACCGCGGCTCTATACGCGCAACATGAGCGAACCGGTAGAGATCATTGTCGCCCGGAACCGCTGGCAGATAGTCGGCATGCTGGCGCCAGGCGGGGTGATCGGTTTCCGTACCGCCCTTGAAAGTCATCCCGCCGAGGACGGATCCGTCTTTGTCTCCTGCGGCTACAAAAAGATTACCGAACTGCCGGGTCTGCGGATAGTCAGAATACCCGGTTCAGGTCCGGTCGAAGGTGACATGCCTTTTATCGGCGGACTTCACATGGCATCGCCTTCACGTCTTCTACTGGAAAACCTTTCGCATACAAAAGCACGGGAGGGAGCAACCAAGGCCGCTGGACAGAAGGCTGTCGAAGAGAAACTTACCTCCATCCTGCGGATCAAGGGTGAAAGTGAGTTGAACCGGATCCGTGACCTTGCCCGCACCATTGCTGCGGATATCAGCCTTGAGAAAGAATTTCTACTGCTCGACCGCCTGATCGGCAGCCTGCTGCAAACACGGGAAGCAGATTTGAAAAGTCCGATTGCACGATCATATTCCAGCGGTGAACCGTATGACCCTGCCCGTCTGGAACAATTTGAAGCCCTGCGCAGCGCACTTGCCCGCAGCGTTCTTCCAAGCCGGAACCGCACCTATGAGCCAGGACCGGCGTTTTACAACGAAAGTTTCTTCGACGCCTACTTCTCAAACTTCATCGAAGGAACCGAGTTTGAGGTGGACGAGGCCTTGGGGATTGTCTTCTCGGGCGTGATTCCCCAATCCCGGCCAGAAGATGCCCACGATATTCTCGGTACCTGGCGTGTTGTCGGCAATCTTGTTGAATTACAACGGACGCCATCAAATAGTGCCTCATTCATGGAACTGCTGCAAAGCCGGCATACGTCGATTCTGGAAGGGAG
>JACRCG010000103.1 GCA_016219145.1 Deltaproteobacteria bacterium
GCCTGACCGAGTGGATCATCCGCGCCGAGCGCAATCTGGACCACCAGCTGATCTAGGAGTACATGCTGGACGCCAACGAGGCGGTGGCCCGTTTCATAATTTCACGTGATATTCCCTTTCTGTACCGTGTTCATGAAAACCCTGATCCGGCCAAGCTGCGCACCTTCCAGGAATTTGTCTACGGTTTCGGCTATGAATTCGCTCTGGTGGAGGACAAGGTAAATCCGGCCGAACTGCAGCGGCTACTGAATCAGGCTGACGGCAAACCTGAAGAGCGCATGATCAATTATGCCCTTTTGCGCTGCATGAAGCAGGCTCGCTATGCCGCTGAAAACGCCGGGCATTTCGGGCTGGCATCAGACTGCTACTGCCACTTTACCTCGCCCATTCGGCGTTATCCCGACCTGGTGGTACACCGGATTTTGAAGGCGGCGCTGGCCTTGTCTCCCTCCCCCTTGACGGGGGAGGGGCGGGGTGGGGGTGACGCCGGCATATCCACCGATTCTGCTAATGCCGGCTTCCCCCTCCCCCTAACCCCCTCCCGCAAGGGGAGGGGGGACAAACAGCTTGCCATCGCCACCGAGCGGCTGGGCGAGGTCGCCGATCATACCAGCAAGCGCGAGCGGGTGGCCATGGAGGCCGAGCGGGATGTGGTGGAGATGAAGAAGCTCCAGTACATGCAGCAGCATGTGGGAGATGATTTTGACGGCTATATTGCCGGGGTGACCGCGTTTGGTTTCTTTGTCGAACTGGAAGAGCTTTTCGTTGAGGGGCTGGTGCATATTTCGACCCTGGCGGACGATAACTACAATTTTGCCGAAAAGCAGCATTCGCTGATCGGGCGGCGGACAGCCAGGGTGTTCCGGATAGGTGACAAGGCCAGGGTCAAGGTGGCGTCGGTGTCTCCTGCAACCAGACGGATTGAATTTGTGCTGGTAGACCACAAATCATCAACCCCGCCGTCTCATCCTTCTGATCCGATGGCCGGACCTGAGGAATATCCGCGTATCCCGCTGCGCGGCAAGCGCCTGACTGGAGTGCAACCTCGCACTGATGGCCGTGAACAGTCCGGTAGGCCGGGAAAAGGGAGCAGTTCCGGCAGGGGCAATACGGGCAGTAGGAAACGGCGCTGAGGCAGGTATCAAACTGGTTCTATGTTTGTTTCTTATTGCCAAACAAATAACATAGCTATAATATATATATTAGCTATCTAGTGCCTTTTAACACTTATTTTTTCACGGCAAACCCCTCTAAACCCCCCCTTCACAGGGGAGACTACACGGCTTCCCCCCGGTCAAGGGGGGACGGAGGGGGGTTGGTTTTAGATGTTCCAAGCTACTAAAAAGGGGGAGTGCCATGATAACAATGACTTCAGCAGAAGCCCAGAATCATTTTGGCATGTTGCTGGACATCGCCCAGCGCGAGCCGGTTACAATTACGCGACGCGGCAGACCGGTGGCATATCTGTTTTCGCCTCTGGATTATGCAGCAATAACGCAAGCCAGAAAAGACCTTACCACTGAGCAAACTACTGCGAAATTGTTGACCGCATTCCGTGGTAGCGGCAGAGGAGGCTCTGCAGCACGATTGGTAGCTGAACGTGAAGCAGAAAGGCAACTGGAGACATGAGCGACTTTCTTCTTGATACTTCCGCTTTGCTTGCGTTTCGAGATGACGAACCTGGAGCCGGGCGGGTAGCTATCCTGTTGGAATCCGCAGCAAGGGGTGAACTTGTCTGTCACGGATGCTTCATAACGCAAATGGAGCTTCTGTACCGGGTATGGAAGGATGAAGGAGAAGAAGCGGGGCGCACTGCATATTCGATGTGTCTTCGATTGCCAATCAACTGGCTTCACGAATCTCCCGATCTGTTGGAACGGGCTGCTGCGGTCAAGGCTTGCTTCCCTCTTTCGTTGGCTGATGCCTGGATAGCCGCTGCGGCGTTGCAGCTTGATGCGATACTGGTTCATAAGGATCCGGAATTTGAGAAGCTTGCCGATCTTAAGCAGGAGAGTCTGCCTTATAAAGGCTCGGACGAGTGATAACGGCTAATGCCATTATCACTCGTCTGTTGCTTGAAAATTTGCGCCGCCGTCAGTATATTCAACTCATACCAACTATTTTCTATGCAGAAGATAACCCCAGTAGCTCTGTTACCGCCGAATACACTTTCCTCAGTATTTCATCATCCAGACGCAGCAGAGGGCCCTCGATCAAGCGCTTGTTGTCAATGGCGCGGAGTTGATCTACAAGCAGATCTGAATCCACATCAAGTCTCCCTTGGGCGACGACACGCAGGCGGAGCGGTTCGGCATCGTCAACAAGATTCGTTGTGAGGGGTATGATAAGCGTAGAGGGGTGGCTGGCGTCGAGCAGAGCCTGATTTTGCATGATAAGCACCGGCTGGATCTTGCCGGGCTCGGTGCCGCGACCGGGATTGAGGTTTGCCAGCCATATTTCGCCCTGACTACGCATTTGGAACATCCTCAATCTCGTCAAATTCGGCATTTACCAGCATACTTTCCGTCCGCACCTTCAGGCTGACCTCCATGAGCCGCGTCCGGCGACGCTGTGCGGCCACCGAAGCGTTCATCTGTTCCAGAGCCTTGCGAACATAAGCAGCCCTGGGGATGTGCATCTGCTCGGCAAAGGTTTCAACCTCGTGCAGTAATTCATCAGGGAGTCGTAACGAAAGTGTAGTCATATATGTGCTCCTTTATCCCTGAATGAAGCAGCGAAAGCGGAATGCTTTGTTGTGTTGACGGCCTGAATATGAATTGGCCGCCATGCCATGCCCAATATTCCGGCAAATCAGTGTTGCGTGAATGCGTCCCGCTGTGGTAGGTATGTGGCATGAACGAAGAAAAAACGATCCCCTTCATTGAACATCTGGTTGAACTGCGCAAACGGCTGGTAATCATAGTCATCGCTATTGTGATCGGCATGGGCGTGGCCTGGAACTTTTCGACCGAGCTGCTGAACTTCATTGAAAAACCGCTGACCGGCAAAACCTACCTGACCGATATCAAGAAAAAGGTCTATACCCAGGTAAAGGTCTGGTCGCCCGCCCTGTACACCCGCTACAAACTGGAGCAGGAGATCAACGCTCCCGAGAAGAAACATCCCCTCAACTACAGCGCGCCGCTGGAGCCGTTTTTCATTCAGTGCAAAATATCGATGCTGGCCGGTTTCGTACTGGTGCTGCCGATTGTCTTTTATCAGCTCTGGCTTTTCATCGCTCCCGGCTTGACCAGTCGCGAACGCAGGCTGGTGATACCGTTCGTCTCTGCCGCCACTGTTACCTTCTGCATCGGAGCCATGTTTTTCCTGGTCATAATCTGGCCGGTCATCATAAATTTCTCACTCTCATATGAGGCCGAGGGGCTGCAAAGCTGGTTCAATATCAGCGCTTATGTCAATTTCTGCCTGCGGCTGATCCTGATGTTCGGCCTGATTTTCGAACTTCCGGTGCTGACACTGCTGCTGGCCCGCTTCGGCATAGTCAGCTACGCGTTTCTGGCGCCCAAACGCAAGTATGCTCTGCTGGCCAGTTCAATCATCTCCGCCTTCCACGCTGATCTGATCACCATGTTCGTGATCATGATACCGCTCTATCTGATGTACGAGGTCAGTGTATGGGTGGCATTTTTGTTTGGCAAAAAGAGGAAAATCACCGAAGAGGAACTCCCCGCAACATAGCCTGCCTCGATACTTCGGAGTTGCATTGGGGGCTCTGTCGGCGACATAAATTTAAGTTGACAATCTCGATGAAACCTCCTAAAAGGATAATAATAGTCCTTTTAGCGAGGTTTTCTGACATGATGGAGCTCACAAGAAAAGGTGAATATGCGGTCCGCGGTATCGTGTATCTGGCAACACAGCCGGAAGACAAGGTATGTCTGCTGAGCGACATTGCTGCCGCTGTAGATGTGCCTGCTACCTTTCTTGCCAAGATATTCCAGCAGTTCAGCAAAATAGGTCTGGTCAAGTCGTATCGCGGCACCGGCGGCGGGTTTGTGCTTGGCCGTGCCGCTGACAGGATTACTCTGCTGGAAGTGGTGGAAGCGGTTGAGGGGCCGATTATTCCCAATCGGTGTGTTGTCGCTCCGGGTGAATGCCCCAGGGATGTCTTCTGTAACGTACACCCGGTCTGGAAGCGTGTCCAGGTTCAGGTCCGCGATGTGCTCGAAAAGGTCACGCTCAGGGATCTGGCCGGTTTGTAGTCTGATATCGGCAGTATCTTTGTTGCAACTATTTGATACGATTGAATAAAGCGTCAAAAACGTTGACAAGCGCATATTGCTTGATATATAAGTCCCGACATCTTGATCAGATGCCTGCAAAGTCCCGTAAACCGGGATTTTGGCGTTTCGAGGGCAAACTAACTATGAAAGGAGTTCCCCGCCGGAGATACGCCCGATAACAATATGGGCAACGACGCCGCTCCGGCAAAGCCGATACCACTTCAACCCCTTTCTATTATGCGAAAAAAACTTATCTACATGACATGTCTTTTGTCGTTGACGGCGTGCGAAAATGCACCCTTCAAACTGACCGAAATCCAGTCTTCAGCTTCGCTGTCTACCGAAACATCTCTTCTTGACAGCGACAGCATCTCCCTGATCCAGCGTAAAAAACAACAAATGGCCATTGAACTGGCATTCGCCCGGCGGACAAACCCGGAGCGCGCGCGCAAACTTGCGGCTGTCTGCTTCAGCAAAACGGAAGGCACAGTTTTCATGCCTTTTGACCTGGCGGAAATTGCGCTCGCTGAAACCGGCGGCAACAGACTTTCCGCCCATGCCGTTTCATCCAGAGGAGCTCTGGGGGTCTGGCAGCTGATGCCTCGCCGGGCAAAGAGCCACGGTTTTTCACCAAACGACATGAAAGATGATGAAAAGTGCGCCGAGGCTGCCGTGCGGGAGCTGTATAGCAAGCTTGACATGGCGCAGGGAAACCTGGAGAGAGCCAAAAAGTATTATTGCGGCCAGGGCCCGCAAGCTGAAGCGTACATGAGAAAAATCCGTCATATTCGCCTGGAGATGCTCTCCGAGTTCAATCGTCAGGCTCAAAAACTGGCCATGGCCGATAGCGCAGTCAGAAATCGATGAAGATTCCATGTTCTTATAAGTTCAGTACTCCGGACAGCAGCCCCCGGACGGCATTTTCAGGCGCTCCATGAGACCGCCAAGAGACGTCCGCTAAACCCCGCTGTCCCGGTTTTTTGCTTGATAAGAAAGCAGCCGCTCTGATATAGTCGGGCGGCTTTTTCCATGTCTGTCAACTCATCTTACGGGGAGCCATTTCGTGAAGACAATATCATCTTCCGGTGCCACCAGCGGTCTCACGCTTCACACCAAAATGTCCCTGCTTTCCGCGGCTGCCTTTGTGGGCATTCTGCTGGTAACTGTGGCATGTCTGCTGTTGATGAACGAAGTCCGCATCGGCGGCAAGGCATACAGAACCATCAGTAATGACAAGGATGCGCTTGAAAATATTGCACTCCTGAAGTCCGACCTTTATCAGATCAGCAATGATATTCAGGGCTTCATGATGGAGACGGACAGCGAGCTTAACACTAAAACGCTTGCCAATATAATAAGCCTTACCAAGGATATCGATCAGAGATTCGAAACCGGCCTGAAGCTGATGGAATCACAAAGTAAAAAGGATTCCATAAACAAGGCCAACACTATCTGGAAGGAATACAAAAAAACCCTGCTGGATGAAGTTTTGCCATCCGTCAGCCAGGGAGACGTTCTGAAAGCCAGTTACCTGCTGGTCGGGGTCCAGTCCCAGCGCTTTAACGCCTTCAGCAATACTGTTGCGGCAATGGTTGACGCCATCCGGCGTGATGTCGTCTCGACGGAGCAGTCCGTGTCGGGGATGGTACTGAGCAAAATATTTGTAGCGGCCCTGATCATGGTCGCTACAATTTGCCTGATTGCACTTTTTTCACACCTCGTAACAAAATCAATTATCGGCCCTCTTGATGCCTGCGTGGTTTTTGCCAGGACAGTTGCCAACGGCCGACTCAGTGAGCGTCTCACGGTTACCGGCGGACGTGAAACCATGGCGTTGGCCGACGCAATGAATACGATGGCCGAGAACCTGCACAGCATGGTTTCCCGTGTCAACTCTTCATCGGAAGTTCTTACCTCAATCGACAACAATATTGAAAAGGCCTCCAGGCAGGTTGTGAATTCAGCCCAACTGCAGGAAAAGGCGGTTTCTGAAACCTCCCTGGCGGTGGCCCATATCAACGAGTCCGTCAAAGAGGTGTCCGACGGGATTGAAAAACTTTCGGCCTCTACGGCTGAAACATCTTCATCCACTCTGGAAATGGCCGCCAGCATTGAAGAGGTAGCCATGAGCGCCGAAAAGCTCGGCGGCGCCGTGGAAGAGGTCAGCTCATCGATTCATCAGATGTCCTCCTCGATCAAGGAGATCGGCTCCAGCATAGTTAATCTGCTGGATGCCTCCAGCACCACCGCCTCATCAATTGCAGAGATGGATGCCACTATCAAGCAGGTTGAAAAAAATGCCATGGATTCGGCAGCGATCTCGGAATCGGTCCGCAACGATGCCGAGACGGGGAAAAAGGCTGTTGAAGAAGCGATTGCCGGAATGCAGGCCATCCGCAACTCGTCGCAGATAACGGCCGATGTGATTGCCAATCTGTCGCTGCGGGCCGCCGATATTGGCGCCATCCTGTCAGTCATCGACGAGGTGGCGGAGCAGACCAACCTGCTGGCACTAAACGCGGCCATTATCGCAGCCCAGGCGGGCGAGCATGGCAAAGGTTTTGCTGTAGTGGCGGATGAAATCAAGGAACTTGCCGAACGGACCAGCAGTTCAACCCGTGAAATTGCGGCGGTTATAAAGGGTGTTCAGGAAGAGACCAGCCGGGCTGTCGAAGCCATCAATCAGGCGGAGGAGAGCATAGCTGAAGGTGAAAAACTTTCCCAGCGCTCGGGCGCGGCTCTGGAAAAGATTGTAACCGGTGTCAAGCGAGCCAGTATCCAGGTGGCGGAGATTGCCAAGGCCACGGTTGAACAGGCGCGCGGCAGCCATAGTATAAAAGAGGCGATGGAAAGCGTCGAAGAGATGGTCGGGCATATTGCAGGTTCAGCTCGCGAACACTCGCGCAGCACTGATTTAATCACCTCGGCGGTTGAGCGGATGAAAGAACTCACCATGCACGTGCGGACTTCAACCCGCGAGCAAAGCAAGGCCAGCAGCTTGATAGCGCGCTCGACAGAGGATGTCACCTCCATGGTTGACCGGATTCGTGACGCTTGCCGCTCGCAGGTCGAGAACAGCACCATGATCACCAAGTCTGTCGGCAACATCCAGAACTCGACAGCGGCCAACAGTCATGCCACAGCGGTTATGAATGCGTCGGTTACCGATCTGTCCCGTCAGATTGATCTATTGGAGAAGGAGATGGCCGGCTTCAAGATCTGAGCCGGAAATTATATGGACAGACTCGAAAAGTGTTTCGCAGATCTTAAAAAACAGCAGGCCAAGGCACTGGTTACATTTATATCCGCCGGTGACCCGTCACTGGCAGTTACTGAAGAGATGGTCTGTCTGCTTGAAAGTGCCGGAGCCGATGTAATTGAACTGGGAGTTCCTTTCTCAGATCCAATGGCGGATGGGCCCACTATCCAGCTCTCATCGGAGCGGTCTCTTGCTGCCGGAACGACTCTGGAAGGGATTCTCGCGACTGTTGCAAAAGTCAGCCTCAAGTCCCAGGTTCCGATCATCCTGATGGGGTATCTGAATCCTGTGCATGCCTACGGATACGAGCGGTTTTGCCGGGATGCCGCAGGTGCCGGGGTAGACGGCCTTCTGCTGGTTGACATGCCTCCTGAGGAATCAGACGAGTTGCTTGGCCATGCGCGCAGCGTCGGTCTGAGCATTATATTCCTGTTGACGCCGACCTCTGACAAAGCCCGCATCAGTACCGTCCAGAAATTAGGGCGTGGTTTTATCTACTATGTGACTGTGACCGGAGTTACCGGCCAGCGTCAGGTTGTATCGGAGACTCTGGCGCATGAGCTTGCAAAGGTCATGAAAAAAGTCAAACTTCCCGTAATGGCCGGTTTTGGTATATCGACTCCGGAACAGGCTGCCAGCGTGGCCGCCCTGGCCGATGGAGTGGTGGTCGGGAGCGCCATTGTAAAGCTGTTTGAGCAGTTTTCAGGCCAGAAGCTGAAGAATGAACTCAAGAAGTTTGTCAGCGCGATGAAACAGGCCATCTGAATACCACGCTGAGGGCCTTGTATCGGGCCGCCAGGTATCGTTAAACAATAAATTTCCAGAATCAAGAAAGTGTGAGGCTTGCCATGAGCTGGTTTACAAAAGAAAAGGCCGGTATAGCGAAATCCGACGTCAGGAAAAGCAGGGTGCCTGACGGAATGTGGATCAAATGCCAGGGATGTTCCGAGACCCTCCTCGGTAAGGATATCGAAGCCAACCTGCAGGTCTGTCCAAAGTGTGGTTACCACTACCGCATCTCGGCCAGGAAACGCCTGGAGGCTCTGCTTGACGGCGGTGCCTGGCAAGAATACGATGCCGGCATGACTTCGGTGGATTTTCTGGAGTTCAAGGACGCCAAGAGCTACAAGGAGCGCATTGATGTTGCAGTTTCCAAAGGGGGCTCCAAGGACGCCGTAATATGTGTCGAGGGCACCATTGAAAATCTGGGTGTTCAGGTCTCCTGTTTCGATTTCTCTTTCATGGGCGGCAGTATGGGAAGTGTCGTAGGCGAAAAAATTACCCGTTCGATCGAACGCGGACTGCAAAAAAATCAGCCGGTTATTGTAATATCCGCATCCGGTGGGGCCCGCATGCAGGAGAGTATCCTCTCTCTGATGCAGATGGCAAAGACTTCGGCCGCCCTGGCGAAGCTCAAAAAAGCCGGGATCCCGTTTATTTCGCTGCTGACCGACCCGACTACGGGAGGCGTAACGGCCAGTTTTGCCATGCTGGGTGATATCAATATTGCCGAACCGAAAGCTCTGATAGGTTTTGCAGGGCCGCGTGTAATCGAGCAGACGATCAGGCAGAAGCTCCCGGAAGGTTTTCAGAGAGCCGAATATCTTCTGGACCACGGCATGATAGATGCCATCATCCCCCGCACGGAGATGCGCCAAAAAATCGCTTCAATATTAAAGATGCTGCATCGTCCTTCTGTCTGACATGTTTCTGACAGCCTTGCTTGAGAAGCTCTACGCCCGTCGGCGCTTTGGCATACGTCCCGGCGTTGACAGGGTGAGCGTTCTGCTTTCACGGCTTGGCAACCCCGAAAAACAGTTCAGGTGCATCCATGTTGTCGGAACAAACGGCAAGGGTTCTACGTCCGCCTTTCTATCCTCAATTCTGAAGTGCGCCGGGCATCGTTCGGCTCAGTTCAGTTCTCCCCATCTGGTTCGTTTCACTGAACGATTCAGGATCGATGGTGTTGAGTACCCGGCCGACAAGCTGGCTCCA
>JACRCG010000011.1 GCA_016219145.1 Deltaproteobacteria bacterium
AGAAATTCGAAATCACCGTTGTGTTTAACGCAGATATTTTTCAAAAGAATCAGATCGTGGGTTTTCGTGAAACGCACGCCTTTGAGAGCGAGATAACTTTTCAGATACTTCTCGGCAGCATACCAGCTGGAGACCGCCTGATGCAGATCAGACAGGCGTGAGCCCCGATCGGCGTAAGTCCGGCCTATTTCCAGAGGCAGTCCGGCATTGGCAGGATCCAGCAGCGCCATTATTTTCAAAAAATTGACCTTGCGGGCCATGTAGGGGCTGTCAACCTCCCTGGCGTCCAGCATGATGATCTGCCCCCCCAATTCGGAGACGATGTGCGGATAAGCCTCTTTCAACACGCCGGCATATTCGGCGGCGAAAGCGCTCTCCGGATCATGCCGCAGCGCCTGGTACATACCACGTCCGACCATGTCGTAATCGGGCGAGCCGGATGCTTCAGCAGCCGGGAAATCCTCCTCCAGCAGCGGAATAGCAGGTTTGCCCTGCCAGGGAATGTGTACCAGGCCGTCCCTTCCGGTCAGGACATAATCGGTTGGTGGGATGAAGTATTTGATAGAACCGCTTTGTGATGGTTGTGTCATGGATGATTCCTTTTTTGGCTTAACGGTAAAATGATATGCGCGCACGGTTGTACGGGTGGATTGGTGAGCCAATCAGCACTTGAGAAACCATATTATTATATGGCTTATAATATGGCTAAGATCAGCGTTTGAATTTCCCCCTTCATCCATCTCAGCGCACTTCAGGAACCCTGTCCGGAAAGGTGTTAATTCCGGCATCCACACCGATCATCCGGTAAATCTGCACCTCATCCCAGGGCTCGTCAAGAATGCCGTCCTGGATGGCCCAGCTTCTGCCTCGCACGGTACGTTCCAGGCCGGGCATGCGAAATGGGGATGATCCATCCAGCTTCTTGAAGTAGCGCCCTCCCGGCCGGAACTCGCGGTCAATCTCCCTCATCAGACGCTTGCCGCGCAGGTAATCAAAACCGTACTTCTCGTAACGGATGGCGTTGTCGTAGGAAAGCGGCTCCGCCACGATCATGGCAATTCCCAGAGCATCGGTAAAGCGCTCCAGCAACGGGAAAAAATCTGCAAACATCTGCAGCCCCCTGCGGGTCTGGTTTGGAAACAGACCGGCCCGCATGGCCCGCAACTCTTCCGGGATATTGCGGCCATGCGATGCGAACCAGTTGATCGTGCCATGTTCATCAACATCAACATCAAAACGGGGTGCGGACGGATCACAGATGATGCAGAAGCTGAGCTCCATCTGGTTAAACTGGGTGTCGGACAGTTCCAGAAAAAAGACGACGTCACCGTCATCCGGCTTCATCCTGGCCTCAATGCGCAGCAGCGGCAGACCTTCCGGAGCGATAATAGTTACCAGTTGCTCCCGGGCAGGGTTGCGGAGAGAGTCACCTGTGAGTCCCAACAGTTCCCGCAGGCGCTGCGGCAGCAGGCGTGAGTAGAGCATATCTTTTTCAGACTGTTTCAGCCGGTTTATTTCCAGAAGCGAACGGAGCGGGTGCCCGGCGGCATCTGCAAGCTGACTATTACCCGGTAGTATTGCCATGGTTGCCAATTATAACAGGGAAAACCGATTTTTTCAGGCGGTCGATGCTTTTTTCCAAAGCGGCCAGCGCCAGGTCACGCTCGGACTCTTCGGCCCAGTGTGCGGCGTCCAGCAGGATACGGTGCGGATACCCCTGTGGCGCGATCTTTGCGACAAAGGCTGCCGGCAGGCGCGGGTTTAACTCGACGTTGTTCATTATGCCCCAGGCCAATGTCCAGGCCCTGGCAGTGTTCATAAGGTCGTAGCCGCCGCCGCCAAGCGCCACCAGCGGGATTTTCAGGGCCATGATTTTGCGGATGATGTCGCTATAGCAGTGCGTAGTAATTTCCAGTTGGCTCAAAGGGTCGCTGCGGAAGGTGTCGGCCCCGATCTGGGCGATGATGATATCCGGTTTGTAGGCCGCAATAAGCGGGCAGGCCACCTCATCGAAGGCTTTCATGTAGATGGCATCGTCGGTGTGGGCCAGAAGAGGGACGTTGACGGAGTAGCCAGTGCCGCTTCCTTCGCCGGTTTCATCCTCAAATCCGGTGCCGGGGAAAAAATAGACGCCGCTTTCATGTATCGAAATGGTCAGTACCTGGTCGGTGTCGTAGAAAGCCTCCTGAACGCCGTCGCCATGATGGGCGTCAATGTCCAGATAAGCCACTCGCCTGCCGCATGCCAGCAGCCAGTTGATGGCCAGCACGGCATCATTGATGTAGGAAAAGCCGGAGGCCCTGGCCCGGTGGGCATGATGCCAGCCGCCGGCCAGGTTAAAGGCGGCGTCAAAACCCTCCTCCACCATGCGGACCGCTTCAAAGGTCGCCCCCGCCCCCAGCGCGGCGCATTCATAGAGGCCTTTGAAGACCGGACAGTCGCCGTCACCCAGGCCGAAACGAAAATCGGCTCGTGGCTCGTCCGAGCCGCTGAATTCCTTCAATCTGGAAAGATAAGCCGGATCATGAAACGACAGCAGCAGCTCTTCGCTGATGGGCAGGCAATTGCGGATCACCATACCGGGCAAATCCAGCAGACCGTAGGCGTCCATCAGCTCATATGCCAAGCGGTTGCGCTGTAGCTTGAAGGGGTGGTCATCCCCGTAACTGAAATTGCCGAAAAGCGGCGAATATATAAGAGCGGTACGGGAGGCGCGCATGAACAGTCCTACATAAATGGCTGGATGGTATGCTGCGGCATAATGCACTATCTGGAAATCTTAGTCCATGAGGAAAAGGGACATTTTTTGCATCAACAGGTTTGCAAAATTATCAAGTTGCCATACTTGATGAAATTTAAAAAGAAACAGTTCAATGTTTAACAATATTTGGAACGGGAAAGGATTTTTGAAATGCTCAAGACTCTTTTACCTGTTGCAATGTTTGGAATTGGCAAAAACAGCCGACAAAGCCACGGAAAACACTTAAAAAAACCTGGGAAGCACTACTTTTTACAGGAAAGCTTAAAGCCTTACAAGGTCTGATAATGTTGTGCCCCTCCTTTTGAACATGAATTCACCATATCCTACAGTTTTATTGTTGACGCAAGATGCGTTTTGCAATAAAAGGAATGAACGTTCATTCCGCTAAAGGGGTTGTCATGACAAAAAGCGATAAGCGGGAAGAGGTAGTCCGGGCCGCGCTGGAGCTTATTGCCGAGAACGGCTTTCATGGCGCTCCGATGGCAATGATCGCAGAGCGCGCAAATGTAGGCGCCGGAACCATCTACCGCTATTTTGAAAACAAGGATGTACTGATCAACGAGCTCTATCAGGATCTTGAGGAGCGGATGTACCCGGTAATTCTGGAGAGGTACGAGCCGGACAATCCGATCAGGGAGAGGTTTCTGCACCTTGGCACAGAGCTGCTGCGGTATTTTATCGAGAATCCTCTTGATTTCCGCTATCTGGAGCAGTTCCACAACTCCCCTTTTGGCGTGGCTTTCAGGCGGGACAAGATGCTTGGAAAAAAAGAAGGCTGCAACGTATTCCGGGAGCTCTTTGAAGTCGGAATTTCCCTGCAGGTGCTGAAGGATCTACCGCTGGTAATCCTGTTTGCCTTGGCTTTCGGACCTCTTCTGGCCGTGGCTCGCGATCATATCCTCGGATTTATAACACTTGACGAAGACATGATATCAAAAACCATTGAGGCTTGTTGGGACGGTATCAGGAGATAAAACGTAGCGCTTGTCCGTAGCCAGAATTCAGGAGTAAGAATAAACTCTCTTTCTAAAAATATTTTCAGAGGTGCCTATGCAGATCACGTACAGAACAAGATTGCTTGCCGGCCTTGGAGTTATTACCTTAGGCCTGTTGTTTGCCGGTTGCAGCAAGCCTAAATCAGCCGGTCCGCCGCCGGGCGGCCCACCGGAAGCGGGGATTATCGTGGTCAAGCCGGAAAAGGTGTCGCTTACCACGGAGCTATCCGGCAGAACAGTGCCTCAACTGATTGCCGAGGTGCGCCCGCAGGTGAGCGGCATTATCCAGAAGCGGCTCTACACGGAGGGGAGCGATGTGAAGGCCGGCCAGGTTCTCTACCAGATTGATTCGGCCGGTTTTGAGGCCTCCTATGCCAGCTCAAAGGCGGTTCAGGCGCGAGTCGAAGCTTTGCTGGTGTCGCTGCGTCTCACAGAGGAGCGCTATCGCGATCTGGTCAAGATCAAAGCGGTCAGCCAGCAGGATTATGATAATGCTCTGGCCACGTTGAAGCAGGCCGAAGCGGAACTTGGCGTCGCCAAGGCTGCGGTTGAAACCGCCAGGATCAATCTGGCCTATACCAGAATCACAGCACCGATTTCAGGTCGAATCGGCCGATCCAGCGTGACCGACGGAGCACTGGTAAGCGCCGGTCAGCCGACCGCGCTGGCCACCATCCAGCAGCTCGATTCCATGTACGTGGATGTGACCCAGTCAACCGCCGACCTGCTCAAACTGAAGCAGAATATCGCCAGCGGAGTGCTGAAAAAAAATGGCGCGGCACAGGCGCCGGTCAAACTGCTTCTGGAAGACGGCACTTTCTATCCGCAGACCGGCATCCTGAAATTTTCGGAAGTCACTGTTGATCAGAGCACCGGTTCCGTAACCTTGCGGGCTGTTTTTCCCAACCCCAAACAGGCGCTGCTGCCCGGAATGTTCGTGCGTGCTGTTCTGGAGGAAGGGTCAAGTGATAACGCAATCCTTGTTCCGCAACGCGGCGTTACCAGAAACCCGAAAGGTGATGCCATGGTCATGACAGTTGGCGCCGAGGAAAAGGTTGAGCCGCGCAAGATCAGGGTTATCCGGACTGTTGGCGACAACTGGCTGGTCGGTGAAGGTTTGAAGGCCGGCGACCGTGTCATCCTGGAGGGGCTGCAAAAAGCGAGACCGGGGACGGTGGTCAAGGCGGTGCCCTTCGGCAGTGCGCCAGCAAAGAAATAATCGGACTGATCAGTCCGATCCGACCGATCAGTCCGATTATTAAGGAGAATTCCCCATGCCCCGTTTTTTCATAAATCGCCCGATCTTTGCCTGGGTAATCGCCATCATGGTCATGCTGGTCGGCCTGCTGTCGATCAAAAAGCTGCCGGTCTCCCAGTATCCACCCATCGCGCCGCCGCAGATCGCCATTAACGCCCTGTACCCGGGCGCTTCGGCCCAGACCGTGCAGGATACGGTCACCCAGGTAATCGAGCAGAAGCTGAATGGCATCGACAATCTGATCTACATGTCGTCCACCAGCGACTCGGCCGGAGCGGTGAGCATCACGCTGACATTCAAGGCCGGCACCGATCCGAACATCGCCCAGGTGCAGGTGCAGAACAAGCTGCAGCTGGCTGTGCCGCTGCTCCCGCAGATTGTCCAGCGTTCGGGAATCCAGGTCGTCAAGTCCACCAGAAACTTCCTGCTGATTGTCGGCCTGGTGTCGGAAGATGGCTCCATGGATCGTAACGACCTGACCGACTACATGGTTTCCAACCTTCAGGACATCGTCAGCCGCCTGGAAGGGGTCGGCGAACTGATGTTGTTCGGCACCCAGAATGCGATGCGCATCTGGCTGAATCCAGCCAAACTGAATAACTACCATCTGACCACCAGTGACGTTATTACGGCGCTGCAGTCCCAGAACGTCCAGGTGTCGGCCGGCCAGTTCGGCGGCGTTCCGGCCAATCAGGGGCAGCAACTCAATGCCACCATCAACGCACGAACCCTGCTCCAGAACGCGGACCAGTTTGATGCCATCATCCTGCGCACCAACAGCGACGGCTCAACGGTCAAGCTCAGGGATGTGGCCGAAAGCAAGATCGGTACGGAGAATTACGAGATTCAGTCTTACTACAACGGCAAACCGCTGGGGGGGATGGCCGTCCGTCTGGCGGCCGGGGCCAATGCGCTGGAGACCGGCAACCGGGTCAAAGCCAAGATGGCGGAACTGGAGAAATATTTCCCGCCCGGCATGAGAGTGGTCTATCCCTACGACACCACCCCCTTCGTCAAGATCTCCATCGAAGAGGTGGTACACACCCTGATCATTGCTGTCTTCCTGGTCTTTATCATCATGTTCGTATTCCTGCAGAATATTCGCGCCACCCTGATTCCGACCATCGCGGTGCCGGTGGTTCTTCTGGGCACCATGTCGGTGCTGGCGGCCTGCGGCTTCTCGATCAACACTCTGACCATGTTCGCCCTGGTGATTGTGATCGGCCTTTTGGTAGACGATGCCATCGTGGTGGTCGAGAACGTGGAGCGGATCATGAGCGAGGAAGGGCTCTCGCCCAGGGAAGCCACCATCAAGTCGATGGAACAGATCACCAGCGCCTTGTGGGGCATCGCCACAGTGCTGACGGCGGTTTTCCTTCCGATGGCCTTTTTCGGCGGCTCCACCGGCGTAATCTACCGTCAGTTCTCCATTACGATAATTTCCGCCATGATCCTCTCAGTGCTGGTGGCCATGATCCTGACACCGGCCCTCTGCGCCACCATCCTCAAGCCGGTGGCAAAGGGGCATCATGCCGGCGAAACCGGCTGGTTTGCCTGGTTCTTCCGTTACTTCAACCGCGCCTTTGAATTCTGCCGACACAATTACGAGGGAATTGTCGGACGCTCTTTCGGCAAACCGATACGCTATCTGGTACTCTACGGCGGCATTGTTGCCGTCATGGCCTGGTTTTTCATGCACCTCCCCACATCATTTCTGCCGGATGAGGATCAGGGCTTCATCATCTGCCAGGTCCAGCTTCCGGCCGGAGCCACTCAGGAGCGGACCATTCAGGTCATCAGGAAGCTGGAACAGCATTTTCTCGAGAAAGAATCCAAAACGGTGGAAGGGGTCATCACCGTGGCCGGGTTCAGCTTTGCCGGCCGCGGCCAGAACATGGGACTGGCCTTTGTCAGGCTCAAGCCCTGGGACCAGCGGCCCGGCAAGCATCTGAAGGCGGCCGCCATTGCCGGCCGGGCCATGGGGGCCTTCTCGAAGTTCAGGGACGGCCTGGCCTTCGCCTTCTCACCGCCGGCGGTGCTGGAACTGGGCGTTGCCAACGGCTTCGACTTTCAGTTGCAGGATCGCGGCGGACTGGGGCCTGAAAAGCTGATGGAGGCGCGCAACCAGCTGCTGGGCATGGCCATGAAAAATTCCAAACTGATCGCGGTGCGCCCCAACGGCCAGGATGACTCGCCCCAGTTCAAGCTCGACATCGACGATGTACGGGCCGGAGCACTGGGGGTTTCCCTGTCGCAGATCAACGAAGTCCTCGCCACCGCCTGGGGAAGCTCCTATGTCAACGACTTCATCCAGAACGGCCGGGTCAAGAAAGTCTATCTTCAGTCCGAACCGCAGTCACGCATGCTGCCCGAAGACATTAATCGCTGGCATGTCCGCAACAACAAGGGCGATATGGTACCCTTCTCCGCCTTCGCCACCGCCCGCTGGCAGTACGGTTCACCCCGACTGGAGCGTTACAACGGTATTCCCTCGGTAGAAGTTCTGGGGCAGGCTGCGCCCGGCATCAGCACCGGAGAAGCGATGGCCGAGCTGGAGCAGATGGCGGCCCAGCTGCCGCCTGGAATCGGCTACGAATGGACCGGGCTCTCCTACGAGGAGAAGAATGCCGGAGCCCAGGCGCCGGCGCTCTATGCCATCTCGCTGCTGGTGGTGTTTCTATCGGTAGCGGCTCTGTACGAGAGCTGGACCATCCCGTTCGTCAACCTGCTGATGCTGCCGCTGGGACTGGTGGGAGCAGTGGTCGCAGTAAAGTTGCGCGTGTTCCCCAACGACGTCTATCTTCAAATCGGTCTGCTCACCACCATTGGTCTTTCCACCAAGAACGCGATCCTGATCATTCAGTTCATCAAGGAGCAGATGAACCAGGGGCATGAGTTGGTTGATGCTACGCTGTCGGCAGTCAAGATAAGACTGCGACCAGTCATCATGACCTCGTTGGCCTTCTTTTTCGGCACCCTGCCGCTGGCCCTGACCAAGGGCGCCGGAGCTGCGGCCCAGAACGCCATCGGCACCGCCGTCACTGGCGGCCTGCTCTCGGCCACCTTTATCGACCTGATCTTTATCCCGTTTTTCTTTGTACTGGTGTCGCGTCTGTTCGGCAAGAAGACGCAGGGAGTGGTCGCTCAGCCTGCGGCTGCAGAACGCGTATCGGAGGTAAACTGAAATGATTCGTCATAAACTGCATATATTGGCTCTTGTCTGCCTGACCGGTTGCTCAACCATGGCGCCAAAGTATTCACAGCCTGCGCCGCCGGTGCCGGCGGAATGGATAGCCGCTTCAGCCGACAGGAATGTTGCGGTAAAAAGTGTCCCGCAGGTCGCCGATATCCCCTGGCAGGAGTTTATTACCGAGCGGAAAATGCAGAAGCTGATTGAGCTGGCGCTCAGCAACAATCGCGATCTTAAGGTCGCTGCTCTCACTGTCGAGCGCTATCGTTCTCTTTACCAGATACAGCGCAACGAACTGCTGCCCAGGGTTGATGCAACTGCCGGCGCCAGTTTGCAGCAGATTCCGGCGGATCTTTCGGGGACCGGAAAATCAAGGACGGTTGAACAGTACAATATCGGACTGGGCGTCAGCTCCTATGAACTCGATCTGTTCGGCAGGGTGAGAAGCCTGAAAGAGCAGGCTCTGGAGCAGTATCTTTCTACCGGACATGCACAGCGCAGTGTCCGGATAAGCCTTGTCTCGCAGGTGGCCGTAGCCTATCTGGCACTGGCCGCCGACAGGGAACATCTGCAACTTGCCAAAGAAACCCTGGCGAACCAGCGCGAGGCATACAAACTTGTAAAGAGCCGTTTTGACGCCGGCATTACAAACCAGCTGGCTCTCAATCAGGCGCAAACCACGGTAGATTCGGCGCGGGTCGATATTGCCCGTTTTACCACCCAGGTGGCCCAGGATGAAAATGCGCTGGCACTGCTGGCCGGCTCGGCGCTTCCGGCCGAGCTCCTCCCGGATTCGCTATCCGGGAACTATACCGCTTTGAATGATGTCTCCCCGGGGCTTTCGTCCGAGGTGTTGCTCAAACGCCCGGATATACTCCAGGCTGAAAGTCAGTTGAAATCCGCCAACGCCAGTATAGGAGCGGCTGAAGCGGCATTATTTCCGCGAATTACGCTGGTTTCAAGTGTCGGTCTCGGCAGCGACGAACTGGCCGGGCTGTTCAAGGGGGGCGCCTTTGCCTGGAGTTTTGCCCCGCGAATTTCCCTGCCTATCTTTGACGGCGGCAGCAACACAGCCAATCTGAAGGTGTCGGAAGTGGATCGTGACATCGCCGTAGCCCGTTACGAGAAGGCGATTCAGACCGCCTTTCGGGAAGTGGCCGATTCTCTGGCGCAACGTGCCACAATCGACGAACAGCTGGCAGCCCAGAAGTCGCTGGCCGATGCCGCAGAGGAAAGCTGCCGTCTTTCACAAGCGCGTTTTGACAAAGGCGTGGATAGCTATCTGACTGTGCTTGATTCGCAACGCACCCTGTATGGCGCGCAGCAGAACCTGATTACTGCACGCCTGACCCGACTGGCGAATATGGTTACCCTCTATAAGGCCTTGGGGGGCGGAACAGGCAGGTGACGCCCGGTACGCTCTTCTTAAGGAAGACGGGCTGAACCTATAAACGGCAGTTGCTCTGCGGTAAATGTTTTTCCGGGATTAATCGGCGGGAGCAGCTTTATCCTCTGTTCAGCAGGGAGGTTCAAATCACCGCCACGCACAGCAGTATAGTTTTTCGCCCACAAATTTTCTCACTCGTTTTCCTTTACAATTTCCAATCAAATAATATATAGTTCAAGACCGTTTCCAAAAAAATATGGAGATCCCTGTGATTCAGGCTCTTGGACATTCTACAATCGGAGTTGTGCGCGAGCTGGGCCGGACCGGCTGGTTTCTGCTCTATTCATTCTACATGATCGTCCGCAGGCCGGGGAGTCCAGTCCACGTTCTCAAGCAGATGCGTTTCATCGGCACAAAGTCGCTGTTCGTGATCGTTTTGACCGCCGGTTTTACCGGTATGGTGCTGGGGTTGCAGGGCTATTACACGCTGGCCAAGTTTGGTTCTGAAGGGATGCTCGGAACAGCCGTGGCTCTGTCCCTGATTCGTGAGCTGGGGCCAGTGCTGGCTGCCCTGATGGTGACAGGTCGGGCCGGGAGCGCCATTACGGCCGAGATCGGTATCATGCGTATCAGCGAACAGATCGACGCCCTGGAAACCATGGCGCTGGACCCTTTCAAATATCTGGTGTCTCCAAAACTGATCGCAGCCATGATCTCTCTGCCCCTGTTGTGCGCAATTTTCGACGTAGTCGGCATCTATGGCGGCTGGCTGGTCGGCGTAAAACTGCTGGGGGTTAACCCCGGCGCCTATTTCTATGAGATGGAAAAGTCTGTTGTCTGGCGCGATGTCTACTCCGGGTTTGTGAAGTCTTTTTCTTTCGGCGTGATTATTGCCTGGATCGGCTGCTACAAGGGGTACTATGCCGGGCATGGCGCAGAAGGGGTTTCGAAGGCCACAACCGAGTCGGTTGTTTTGACATCCGTGCTCATTTTGGTCTGGGATTACTTCCTGACCTCGGTGCTGCTCTGACATGATCAGCCTGCGTAATGTGCACAAGTCATTCGGCGCACAAAAGGTTCTGGATGGACTGAACCTGGAAATCCCGGAAGGGAAGATCACGGCCGTTATCGGCCCGAGCGGCGAAGGGAAAAGCGTCCTGCTGAAGCACCTGATCGGGCTTTTACAGCCGGACAGCGGGCAGGTCGAGGTCGAAGGGGAGAGTATCGTCGGTATACGCCGATCGCAGCTGAACCGTATCCGTGAGAAATTCGGCATGCTGTTTCAGAACGTGGCGCTGTTTGACTCGATGACGGTTTTTGAGAACGTAGCCTTTCCGCTGCAGGAAAAGACCGCTCTTCCGGCAGACGAGATCCGTCGGCGTGTTCTGGCCGCTCTTGAGGATGTCGGCTTGAAAAATATTGAAAACAAGTATCCGGATGAACTGTCGGGTGGAATGAAAAAAAGGGTCGGACTGGCGCGGGCGGTGGTGCTCAACCCCAGAATCATCCTGTTCGACGAACCGACCACCGGCCTTGATCCGATCATCAAAAGGGCGATTCATCAACTGATCAAGGACACCCACGCCAAGTTCGGCTTTACGGCCGTAATCGTGTCACACGAAATACCGGAGATTTTTGATGTGGCCCAGAACGTGGCCATGCTGTACAGGGGAGAAATCCTGCAACACGGCACTTCCGAAGTGATTATGAATTCAGATCATCCGGCGGTCAGGCAGTTTATCAGCGGCAGCCTGGACGGTCCGATACAGATGATATAGCGAGAGGTATCGTTATGAACATTGCAAAACTGGAAATGATGGTCGGCATATTCATGGTTATCGGGATTTTCTGCCTGGGATATGTCTCGATCAAACTGGGCAAGATGGAGCTGGTCGGAGGCGATTATTACACGATCTCGGCCGGTTTTGATTCGGTTTCCGGTCTGAAGCCCGGTGCGCGGGTCGAAGTGGCCGGGGTAGAGGTCGGCAAGGTCGATCGGATAACGCTGGATGTCAAAAGTGGAGACCGTGCCCTGGCCTATCTCAAGATCAGGACCGGCGTCAAAATCACTGATGATGTGATTGCATCGGTTCGTACCAGCGGTATTATCGGCGACAAGTTTATCAAGCTGAAGCCGGGCGGATCCGACCGGATGCTGCAGAACAATGACAAAATACGTGAGACTGAATCAGCCATCGACATCGAGGAACTGGTCAGTAAATTCATACATGGAAAGGTCTGACAGCAGGGTAATCAAGATGAAAGCCAAATTATCACTGATAGCGCTGTCAGTCGCAGTCGCCCTGTTTTCCGGGACGGCGCCTGCGGCTGATTATACCGCAAAAACCAGGCTGGTGCTGGGCCTGGACGACTGTGTGCGCATTGCTCTCAAGGCGGCTCCGGAACTGGGTGAAGCCCAGGCCGACATAGACCTTACCGCCAGTAAACTGGATGAGGCCAAATCCTACCGTTATCCGCAGATCGAGGTTACCTCCCTGTTCGGTCCGGCGCCCCAGGCCCACCGCCAGGATATTTCTCCCGTTTTTGCAACTGACAAAAGTTATACGCGCCTGCAGCAGCTGACCTGGTTTACCAGTGCCGATGCCTCGATTATCCAGCCGCTGTTTACCTTTGGTAAAATTTCTGAAAACATGAAGGCCGCCGTTCATGGCATCGAGGTTGATCGTTCCCGCAAGGAGCAGCGCGGCAACGAGATCGCCCTCAAGGTGCGCGAATACTACTATGGTTTGATGCTGGCCCGTGAAATGAAGGAACTGGTTCTCGAAGTTCAGGAGAGCCTCATCAAGGCCAGGGACAAGGCCCAGAAACTTCTGGAGCGCGGGTCCGAAAGTGTTGAAGAGCTTGATCTATACAAGCTGGATGCATTTGCAGGTGAAGTTGCCAAATACCTTGAAGAGGCCAGAAAAGGCGAGAGTCTGGCGCTGGCTGCACTTAAAACACGGCTTGGTCTGCCATTTGATGCACCGCTGGAAATAAGCGGTCAGCGGCTTACAATGGTCGAAGGCGTAACACCTGATTTTGAAACCTTTGTGGAGAGGGCTCGCGCCAATCGGCCGGAATTCAGACAGTTATCTGAAGGAATCAAGGCCAGAGCGGCTTTGGTGGAAGCTTCCAAAGCCAACTACTATCCAGACATTTTCCTGGGCGGGATATTTTCATGGGCCTATGCCGAAGACCGCGACCGTATTCAAAACCCGTACATCAATGACCAGTTCAAGCATATGTACGGCGGTGTTGCACTGGGCATCCGCTGGAAACTGGATTTTGGCATAACCGGCGCAAAGGTCTCCGCCGAACGCGCCCAGTATAACCGCCTGCTGAGTACCAGAGAGTTTGCCGACGCCAACATCCCGCTCCAGGTCAAGAAGTATTATCTTGAGTTGAAAGAGGCCGAAAACAGTGCCGCCGCATCCAAGAGCGCCTATACAAATTCAAAGAAATGGGCAGTAACCGCCCTGGCCAACTTTGATTTCGGGATCGGGCCGGCCAAGGAGATTTTTGAAGCGCTGCAGGCATACGCGCGTATGCGGGCCGCCTATTTTCAATCCATCTATAACTACCGCATCGCCTGGGCCAACCTGGAGTACGCTACCGGAGAATCGCCCCTGGAAGCCTCAAAAACGTTCATCCCGGCCGCCGATGAATCTCCGGCCAAGGAAGCTCCGGCGTCAGTTGACCCTGCTCCTGAAACAAGCCACTCTCAGCTGTCCGGCAACATCCCCAAAGAGACGTCGCCTGTATTGGTTCCTGAGACCTCCAGTTCCGCCTCTGTCCCCGAAGAAAGACAGAATCCGGTCAGCTTTGTGGTTGCACGTCCCGGTAAAAGTTATTCCGTTGTAAATGAAATATCTTTCGGTAACGACTACATCGAGATTCAGACCAGAAACCAGGTTCAGAACTACAAGCAGACAAAGCTGTCGGCGCCGGAACGGCTTGCCATAGACATCTCCGGGGCAAAATGCACCATTATATCCCAAAGCGCGTTAGTACAGCGATTCGGGATCGAGAAAGTGCGCATCGGCTGTCATCCCGATTACGTACGCATCGTGCTTGATTTCGTCGCTGAGAACATTCCTGCTTATGAGATTACAAGCACGGCCCGTGGTTTGCGCGTGACAAAAAACCGGGCGCTGGCTGGCAACTCATGAGGAAGCAATTCACAACCCACTCTTTAAAAATATCCGGAGAAATTATGTTAACAAGATTTATTGGTGCAGCCCTGGCAGTATTTTTTGTTTCGTCGCAGGCATTTGCAGCTCCGCTTGAAGAAGTCAAGAAGACTGTTGATGAAGTAGTCCGGATTGTCTCCGACAAGGAGATGAAGAAAAATGACCCGAAGCGCCGGCAAGCGCTTAAAAGATCTATCAGCACAATCTTCGACTACAGTGAAATGGCCAGGCGTTCACTCGGCAAACACTGGAACGACCGCACTCCTGCCGAGAAGAAGCAGTTTGCCGAACTGTTCGCTTCGCTGCTTGAAAACTCCTATGCTTCTAAAATCGAGTCGTATAACAACGAGAAAATTATCTACCTGAAAGAGAACCTGGACGGCGACCATGCTGAAGTCAAATCAAAGGTTCTCACCGCAAAGCGCGATGAGTTTACCCTCGATTACCGTCTCGTCAACCAGAATGGCAAGTGGCTGGCATACGACGTAGTGATAGAAGGCGTCAGCCTGGTCTCCAATTATCGTACTCAGTTCAATAAAATTATTACTGCAAACGGATACCCCGAGCTGGTCAAAAAGCTGCAGAACAAGACCGAAGAAATAAAGGCCCCCTGATTATATAACAGTGATTTGTAATGGCTTAAATTTTCTTGACACCTCATTTCCGTGTATGATAAACGACACGGGCAGCAAGTTTCGGAACTTTTTGCAGAACAATGCAAGTAGCATGTTTGACTAGGCTTTGCGACTTTCCTGCATCAGACTCCTGAAACTTAGGCGGTAACCCACATTTCGGCAATGAATTGCCGGAGAAAAAAAGGAGGCAGGAAAATGGCACAGGGCAAGGTTAAATGGTTTAACGACACGAAGGGTTTTGGATTCATCGAGCAGGAAGGCGGCGAGGATGTATTCGTACATTTCTCCGCCATAGTCGGCGACGGCTTCAAGTCGCTTGCTGAAGGGGATGCGGTAACTTTTGATATCACTCAGGGCCCGAAGGGCCTACAGGCTTCCAACGTCAGCAAAAAGTAGTCTGAGGAGAACTGGAGTTGCAGTTAAAGGCCCGCTGGTATCAGCGGGCTTTTTTTGTGCTTCCCGACGGCCTTTCCTAGTGTTTCCTGTTGAGCGCAAAAGAGCCCTTCGGCGCTCCGGAAAAAGCATCTCCAAAAAGGACAGCAGCCTCCCCTTCCCGTCCAAGCTCTTTCAGGGCTTCCATCACCTTGGCGCGCTCCGCCGGCTGGTGCCACAGCAGCAGTGATTTTTGCAGCCCCTTTTCCCGGTCGCTGGCGGCTACATATACCGGCTGATCGGTCAATGGGTCGAGTCCAGTATGAAACATGCAGGTTGAGATCGTACCTGGCGTGGGGGTGAAATCCTGCACCTGCTCAACCTTCATTCCCATTTTTTTCAGTGTCAGCGCCAACTCCAGCATATCCGACAGTCTGCAGCCAGG
>JACRCG010000110.1 GCA_016219145.1 Deltaproteobacteria bacterium
AACCGTTATGTCAATAAAGGAAGATTGAATGAGGCTTATATTTATTTTTTGCATGTTGATAGTTGCAGTTCCTGCTTTCGCCGTTGAACCCCTAGTCCCTGAAGAATTCATAGGTGACTGGCTCCCTACAGACAATGCCTGTGATTCCAAGCTTGGAATTAAGGTCGAGAAAGACTCAGTCACCTTGTTCAATGGAGCAGATTCAAAAAGTTTCGGAGATTTGGACATTTGTTATTCTTGCGAAGGTGGTGCGCAATATAGTGGAGAGGTAGTTTGGCTTTTACCAGAGTTTCATTCAGGCAACGGAGTGCAATTCACTGTTTACTTCAATGCAAACGAAGAGAAGGGAATTACAGTCATACAATTTGAGAAAAAGGAAAAAGAAAACATTAAAAAACGCTTTCCATTGCATGATGTGAAGCTGAGAAAATGCAAGAGGAAGACATAACCAGACAGAAGCAACGGCCAAAAACCGCCGCTGTTCTGCCAAACCGTTGAGCGAGGAAAGAGATGAAAAATAACATCAGGACAATTATTACCTTGTTTGCAAGTTTCATCATGGTTCTTCCTCAAACCGTGACTGCAACGGACACGATAAGTTGTTCGTCGAAGAAATATGGAGTAATGGTTCACGTGAATTCAGAAAATGGAGGAACCCTAAGGGTCAGCCCTTGACATGAGACAAATGTTGTCTGTAAACCTGATAATAGCTGAAAATGTCCCGTGTCAAGGGCTGACCCTTTATGTTCCCCTGGGGTGCTGCCTCCCGGTGAATCAATGAGGCCGCCATTATGCCTTACATCAATATATGGTGTCAAGGAAAGGGATGTGGGACAATATTTTGTGTTTGGCCAGCGAAAGGTTGGGTGTCAAAATCAGCCGTGCCGTACAAGAAACCGGTACAGCGACGTAGGGAGGAGTAGGCTGAGACGGCACCGTCTCAAAAGAAAATGCTTGTATGCTGCCCTGAATACCACCACCAAGAGGGTTTTAGCATACCAAATTCGGAGTGATATTCCGAAATTGCCATGATAATTTCGTCACCATCTGCATCACCTTTAGAAAGTGGGAATTCATACAACAATATTTGTAGATTATAACTCTGAAAAAAGGCCGCTCCATCAGATGCAACTGATGCGGGCGGCCATTTTTATTCATATAGTTGAAACTTGTTAACGTGAATTACGGCTTGTAGATCTTCAACAGCGCCTGAGCCATCTCGGCCGGGCTGGCGGCTACGCTGATGCCGCATTCCTCCAGTACCGCCACTTTCTCGGCTGCTGTTCCCTTGCCGCCCGAGATGATCGCGCCGGCGTGACCCATTCTCTTGCCGGGAGGTGCGGTGCGGCCAGCGATGAAGGCCGCTACCGGTTTGGTCATATGCTCTTTTACGAAGTAGGCAGCCTCTTCTTCGGCGCTGCCGCCGATCTCGCCGATCATGATGACCGCCTCGGTGTTCGGGTCTTCCTGGAACAGACGCAGTGCATCGACATGGCTGGTGCCGTTGACCGGGTCACCACCGATACCGACGCAAGTGGACTGGCCGATGCCAAGGCTGGTCAGCTGCCAGACCGCTTCATAGGTCAGGGTGCCGGATCTTGATACGACACCGACTTTGCCCGGTTTGTGGATGTAACCCGGCATGATGCCGATCTTGCATTCGCCCGGGGTGATGATGCCGGGGCAGTTGGGGCCGATCAGGCGGGTGTTTTTGCCCTGCATGTACTGTTTGACCTTGACCATGTCGAGGACCGGAATGCCTTCGGTGATGCAGCAGACCAGTTCAATGCCGGCGTCTACGGCTTCCATGATGGCGTCGGCGGCGTAGGGTGGCGGTACATAGATGACCGAGGCCGTTGCTCCGGTGTTTTTGACGGCGTCAGCTACGGTGTTGAAGACCGGGAATCCGTCAATAGTGGTGCCGCCCTTGCCGGGGGTGATTCCGCCAACCATCAGTGTTCCGTAATCTCTGGCTCCCTGAGCGTGGAACAGTCCGGTCGCTCCGGTGATGCCCTGTGTTATTACCTTAGTGTTTTTGTTGACCAGAATGCTCATTTCGTATCTCTCCTAGCAGGCCGCTACAGCCTGGACGATTTTTTGTGCTCCATCTGCCATGCCGTCGGCGCTGACGATGTTGAGGCCGCTTTCAGCCAGGATCTGCTTGCCTTTGTCAACGTTGGTCCCTTCCAGTCTGACTACCAGCGGCACTTTGATGCCGACCTGCTTGGCTGCAGCGACAACGCCGGTGGCAATGACGTCGCATTTCATGATACCGCCGAAGATGTTGACCAGGATCCCTTTGACGTTTTTATCGGACAGGATGATTTTGAAGGCTTCGGTGACGCGCTCGATGGTTGCTCCGCCCCCGACGTCCAGGAAGTTGGCCGGGTCGCCGCCGTAGTGCTTGATGATGTCCATGGTGGCCATGGCCAGACCGGCGCCGTTGACCAGGCAGCCGATGTTGCCATGCAGCGAGATGTAGGAGAGGTCGTACTGTGAGGCTTCGGTTTCGTTGCTGTCTTCTTCGTCGTAGTCGCGCAGGTCGTTCAGCTTGGGGTGCCGGAAGAGGGCGTTGTCATCAAAGCCGAATTTGGCGTCCAGCGCCATCAGGTCACCCTCGGCGGTAACTACCAACGGATTGATCTCCAGCATGGAGCAGTCGCAGGCGATGAAAGTGGTGTAAAGACCCTCCAGCAGATGAACAGCCTTATTGGTCAGTTTGCCTTCCAGGCCGAGGCTGAAGGCGATCTTGCGGCACTGGAAAGAGGTCAGGCCGACCAGCGGATCAATCGCTTCCATGAAGATTTTTTCGGGGGTCTTTTCTGCCACCTCTTCGATGTCCATGCCCCCTTCAGTGGAGGCCATCAGGGTGACTTTGGAGGTGCTGCGGTCAACCAGCAGACTGACGTACAGTTCGCGGGCGATGTTGCACCCTTTCTCGACCAGGACCCGGCGGACAAGTTTGCCTTCCGGGCCGGTCTGGTGGGTCACCAGCGTCATGCCGATCATTTCGCGGGCGATGTCGCGCACTTCATCGGGTGTGCGGGCCAGCTTGACGCCGCCGCCTTTGCCGCGACCGCCGGCGTGGATCTGGGCCTTTACCACCCAGGGGCCGTCGCCCAGGCGCTTGGCCCACTCGCGGGCACTGGCGCTGTTGTAACCGACATGGCCGTCAGGGACCGCCACACCGAATCTTCTAAGAATGCCTTTGGCTTGATACTCGTGAATGTTCATGCATACGCTCCATCAGATGAGATTTGATTTTTATACCAGCAAAACGACGTGTATACAAGATTTTTTTATCTAAAATAAACGGATTTCAATCATAACTAAAATACTCGACTACTATAAATCTGCATAAATAACTGTGCATTTTAGTACCAATATACCACTTTCTTGTCAACAGAAAACTACAGGCCAGAACATCGACCTGCTGACACCTGTGTGCCAACTAACTGAAATAACAAGATAAAAGCAGTTACCTCTCACAAAGGCACAAAGAACACAAAGAAATCAAAAGCACTATGCGTTTGAACACGCACACATAGGTTTCTATTCTTTGCTTTGATATTTCCCTGATTTTCTTGGTGAACTTTGTGAGCTTTGTGTGATAACAGCCGTTTTAAGGATTAAAGGCTCTCAGCTTGCTGCTTCTGTTAATTTCCGCGTCCGATGCCCGCAAATAAACCGGGAGCAATCTGGAGGGCGCAAAACAATCTCCGCTCTCGAAAAGTTCCAGCGCCAGAGTGGCACCATGTGCTGCACGAGAGGGGTTGAGCGGAAAAGGAGCAAAGATTGCGCGATCAGCCATCCGTCCGGCGATAAGGTCACGGTAACGCAGTGCGCCTTCTCCGGCAAAGATTACCTGCTTGTCAGTAGTCTGGCGAAGCTGGTCAAGAAAGCTGTCCGGCGGCATGACGCAATCATTTATTACTGGAGACGGGATAGAAGTTGAACAGTCGTAGAGTGCGGCATAGACCTCGCTTTTTCGGGCATCAAGCATTGGGCAGACCAGACGGGATGAAAGTGAAAAGTTCATGGACAAAAGGGTCAGAGATGAAAAACCGGCACAGGGTTTGCCGGCAGCCAGCGCCAGCCCCTGCATTGTCGCCACTCCGCCGCGAACGCCGGTGAATGAGCCGGGACCGATCGACGCGGCAAACAGGTCAATATCGGCAACTGCCCATCCGGCAATCACCAGAATGCGCTTGATTTCCGGGATCAGCCGGGACGAGAGAGTTCTGTCGGCGCTGAACTGTGATTCGGCGATGATTTTTTCACCATCTGCAATCGCAACCGTGGCCATGGCGGTAGATGTGTCAATGGCGAGGATTTTCACGCTATCCCTGACGGCTGACAAAATACCTGATAATGTCATTATAGAAAGCCAGAACCATCAGCCCCAGCAGCAGCACCATCCCAACCTGCTGGGCATACTCGCGCACCTTTTGCGGCACCGGACGGCGAAAAATCAATTCACATAAAAAGAACAGCAGATGTCCGCCGTCCAGCACCGGAACCGGCAGAAGGTTGAGAATTCCGAGATTCACCGAGAGCAGCGCCATAAAGGCCAGAAAAGGCGCAATCCCGGCTGAAGCCTGATCTCCGGCCATTTTTGCGATCATGATCGGCCCCCCGACACTGTCCATCGGCACGATGCGCTGCACCATCTTGACCAGTGACATAACCGTCAGATCGATCACTTTCCAGGTCTGCTCGCTCCCCTTGATGAAGGCTCGCCAGGGATTGAAGCTCTCGGTTACTATTTCACCCGCCGAGGCAACCCCGATGGCATATCCGTTGACCTGTTCGCCGAACAGGTTTTTCGAAATGCGGGCCTCAGGGGTTATGTTGAACGTCAGCTGCTGCTCACCACGCTTTACAGACAACTCAAGCGGTTTTCCCTTGCTGGCTGCCACCCCTTCGGCAATCTGGTCCCAACGGTCAATGGCCTTGCTGTTGATGGCGATGATTACGTCGCCACCCTGCATTCCGGCTCGGGCGGCCGGCTTGTCTTTCAGCGCTTCGCCGATTTTTGTCGTGACGGCCGGAACTCCAATAGTGAAAAGCACTATGAAGATCAGCCAGGCAAAGAGCAGGTTAAATACCGGTCCGGCCAAGACAATAGCAATCCTGGCAAGCACCGGCTTATGCGCAAATGAGCGCGCTTTTTCGTCTTCAGTCAGCTCACGCAGCACCGGTTCCAACAATTCGCCGGATTGGGCGTTTTCATCAACTGGACGAGGGTCTTGCTCTCCCCCTTCTATAAAGCCGCCTTCGCCGAACATCTTGACGTAGCCACCAAGTGGAAAAGCCGAGAGCAGATATTCCGTCTCACCGATCTTTTTACCGATCAGCTTGGGGCCGAACCCGAGCGAGAACTTCTCCACGCCGACCCCCAGCATCTTGGCCAGCAGGAAATGACCGAGCTCATGGACAAAAATCAGAATACCGAGAACTATGATTGCATAAATAACCGTCATATCAGCGCACCAGCTCCCGGCAGATTTCCCGGGCCGTCTCTCTGCCCCAATGATCAGCCTTGAGTACTTCCTCGATCGATTTCAGATTGTGTGCGGAGTGGGCATTCATGGTGCGCTCGATGGTTTCGGCAATCTGGACAAAACCTATGCTCCCCTCAAGAAAGGCGTCAACCGCAATTTCATTGGCAGCGTTCATTACGGCCGGCATGCTCTCCCCGGCGTTAATAGCGCAGTAAGCCAATCCGAGGCAACGGAACTTTTCCATGTCCGGCCTGTAAAAAGTGAGTCCCGAAAACTGTGTAAGATCCAGCGGCTTGACACCGGTTGACACCCGCTCTGGATATGACAGGGCGTAGGCGATGGGAGCCTTCATGTCCGGCGTTCCCAGCTGGGCGATCACGCAGCCGTCGATATATTCAACCATGGAGTGGATAATGCTCTGCGGGTGGATATTGACAGCGATCTTTTCCACCGGCACGTCGAACAGCCAACGGGCTTCGATCACCTCCAGCCCTTTGTTCATCATGGTGGCGGAATCGATGGTAATCTTTCTGCCCATACTCCAGTTGGGGTGGTTGAGTGCGTCGCGCACCGTTACCGTAGCAAGCTGTTCTGCCGGTGTGTTCAGAAAAGGGCCGCCCGAAGCGGTCAGGATGATTTTTTCGATATCGCTGCTGCGGTGCCCTTCGATGGACTGAAAAACGGCGCTATGCTCGCTGTCGACCGGGTAGAGGCGAACACCATGTTCCTTGACCAGCTCCATGAAGAGATGACCGGCAGTGACCAGAGTTTCCTTGTTGGCCAGAGCGAC
>JACRCG010000104.1 GCA_016219145.1 Deltaproteobacteria bacterium
CAACGCACCGTCAACTACGACACGGGTAAAACCCTCCTTGCGCAACTGGTTCAGCTCCTTTTTGTACTCCCCCTTGCGCCCCCGGATCATCGGGGCCAGCAAGGTCAGTTTCGTGCTGGCCGGCAGCAGCATGATCTGATCAACCATCTGGGAAACGGTCTGCGAGGTGATCTCCTTGCCGCAGGAGGTGCAGTGGGGATGCCCGACGCGGGCAAACAGCAGTCGCAGGTAATCGTAGATCTCGGTGACGGTGCCGACAGTGGAGCGTGGGTTTTTGCTGGTCGTCTTCTGTTCGATGGAGATGGCCGGAGAAAGCCCCTCTATCGACTCGACATCCGGTTTTTCCATCTGCTCCAGAAACTGGCGGGCATAAGCCGAAAGCGACTCGACATAGCGGCGCTGCCCTTCGGCGTAGATCGTATCAAAGGCCAGGGTGGACTTGCCGGAACCGGAAATACCGGTGATGACAACCAGTTGATCGCGGGGAATTTCAACGTCGATGCATTTGAGATTGTGCTCGCAGGCGCCTTTGATGATAATTTTATCGTGGGCCATGGGAATCCTTTTTGTCGGAAAATAGCTTGGGAATATATCACAATCCGGCGGCGGTTTGAAGCGTCTTTGCAATTTACCGGCTGATTGCCGGATTAAGGAGCGGTTTTGATTTGCAGTAAAAATCAAACCGGACACCCCTGGATTGCCCCTTTCTTGAATTCAATTTACATGGTAATGTGTGAAAATTTTCAAGGAGTCCCCTTCACCATGCGTACAACATTTCTTCCTTTTTCCACACCCAGCCTGGCTGATGCCGAAATCAACGAGGTCGTTGATTCGCTGAAATCCGGCTGGATCACCACCGGCCCCAAGGTCAAGCGTTTCGAGGACGCTTTCCGGGCCTATGTCGGCGCGCCCTTTGCCGTGCCGCTCAGCTCGGCCACGGCCGGACTGCACCTGACCCTGCTGGCGCTCAAGATCAAGGAGGGGGACGAGATCATCACCACTCCGATGACCTTCGCCTCCACCGTCAGCATGATCATCCTCTGCGGTGGCACGCCGGTGCTGGCCGACATCGAGCCGGGCACCCTCAACATCGACGTGAGCGAGGTCAGGAAAAAGATTACGCCCGCTACCCGCGCCATAATTCCGGTGCATTTCGCCGGCCAGTCCTGCGATATGGATCCGCTCTTCGCGCTAGCCAGAGAGCATAACCTGACCGTGATCGAGGACGCCGCCCACGCCGCCGGGACCGAATACAAGGGCAGGCGGATCGGTTCGCTGGATTCGATCTCGATCTTCTCCTTTCACCCCAACAAGAACATCACCACCGGCGAAGGGGGCATGGTCTGCACCGCCGACGAGACCCTGGCCGAAGAGATTTCGCTGCTGAAATTCCACGGCATGAGCCGCGAGGCCTGGAAGCGCTTTGCCGCCAGCGGCACACCCAACTATGATATCCTGCTACCCGGCTTCAAATACAACATGATGGACATCCAGGCCGCCATCGGCATCCATCAATTGCCGAAACTGGACGGTTTCATCGACCGCAGGAAAGAGATCGCCGGGTTCTACAATCGTGAGTTTGCAGATGTGGCTGAACTGGCCCTGCCGACCTATGCCCCGTATGAGCAGCGTCACGCCTGGCACCTCTACACACCACTGGTGAAGGTTGAGAAGCTCAACATCGACCGCGACCGCTTCATGGAAGAACTGAAAAAGCATAACATCGGCAGCGGCCTGCATTACAAGGCCATCCACCACCACAGCTACTATCGCGATGTCCTCAAAATTGCGGACAGCGAACTGCCCAACGCCAGCTACGCCTCGGAGCGGATACTGTCACTGCCGCTCTTCCCGAACATGACGGATGAGGATGCTGCTGACGTTGTGGCGGCGGTTAAAGAGGTTGTTCGGCTACATCGGCGCTGAAGAAAGACACACTACTCTATTTTGATGTTGCTTGACTTATGTTAACGCATAACTGTACTTTTATAAGTACAGATTGGAGGTTGCCGTGACACATACATTATCAATCATGGAAGCACGAAAACAGCTCACGTCTTTGCCTGAAACACTCATGCACGACGATCAGGTTGACGTTCTTGAAATCACCCGCCGTGGCAAGCCGGTTCTTGCTGTGATGCCGTGGGAATTGTACGAAGCGGTATCGGAAACGCTGGAAGTGATGGCGGATAAAGAGCTGATGGCGCAATTGCGCCGGAGCATACAGGAGATGGATTCCGGCAAGCTCATCTCCTGGCAGGATTCCAAGCAGGAGCTTGGCCTGTGACCTGGAAAATCCAGCTAACGCCAACGGCATTCAAGCTGTTGTCGGACATTTCCGACCGGCGCATCCGGGAGAAAATCGGAGTGGTGATTGACCGACTGGCTGAAGACCCGCAAAAGCAGGGTAAAGCGCTGCTTGGTGAATTGTCGGGGTTTCGCAGTACAAGGGCCGTCGGGCAACGCTACCGCATCATTTACCAGATCAGAGGAAACGAGATTGTTGTTGTTATTGTTGCCGTTGGCATCCGTCGTGATGGAGCCAGAGATGATATCTACAATCTGGCGAAGAAACTTTTCAGATTGGGGTTGTTGGGCGATTGAATCAGCCCCGGTATAAATGTCAGCTGCAAGTGATGTTAAAAAACTTCGCATATTTGCAAGCGAGCATTCTGCACATACTCAGCAGAAAAACCAAAAACAGGGAGATGAGACCATGGCCATCTGGAAATGCACAACCTGCGGGGCGACCAAGGAAGGGCGCTGCAAACCGCAAAAATGTCCCAAGTGCGAAAGCAAAGGGACCATCGTCAAGGCGGAGTAAAACCCATGCGCGCTCTTTTCATGAATAGAAAAGCCATGCTGACCGTTCTGGCTGCCGTATCGCTGCTGCTCTACGGCCTCGACTACATTCTGCTCGACCGTAATTTCAAGGAACTTTCGGTACGGTTCCTGGGTAATCTGGCGTTTCTGCCCCTCTACGTCATCATTGTAACCATGATGCTGGAGCAGGTGATCAGGGAGCGGGAGCGCCAGACCCTGATGCGGAAGCTGAATATGGTTATCGGCGTCTTTTTCAGCGAAGTCGGCAACCGCCTGCTGCGGGAGCTGTCACCGTATGTGGTGTCCTGCGACGGGCTGCGTACGCATCTGCTGGTGAACGGTTCCTGGAAGGAGCAGGAGTTCCGCGCTGCCCACAGCTTTCTTGACGGCGCTGAGATCAGGGTTGACTGTTCCTGCTGCGACAAGGAGAAACTGAAGCAATTCATGGTCGGGCGCCGGGCGTTTCTGGTGGGGCTGCTGGAGAATCAGAACCTGCTGGAGCATGAACAGTTTACTGATCTGCTCTGGGCTGTCTTTCACCTGATGGAAGAGCTGGAAGCCCGAGAGAATTTTGAAAACATGTCCGCAGCAGATACCGAGCATATCAACGGCGACATCAAGCGGGCCTACGGCTATCTCTCTCACGCTTGGCTATCCTACATGCAGCACCTCAAGAGCGAGTATCCGTACCTCTTTTCATTGGCAATCCGCCTGAATCCGATGATCGAGAATCCTGATCCGCATCTTTACTGAGCCAGCGGATTTCTTGATACCGGCAGAATTTCAGTTGTCTTCGGCCATATATGATTGTTCTTACAGTAAGGAGGTAAGGAACAATGCTTGCGAAAAAAACATCAAAAAATCAGCTCACGCTGCCCAAGGAAATCGTTGGCAACTTCCCCGGCATTGATCTGTTTGATGCTGTCATTGAGGATCACCGCATCGTGCTGAAACCGGTAAAGGCTATACCGTTGAATACCTCTCTGGAAGGTCTGCGCGAGAAAATCAGGAAACTCGGCATTGACGAGAACGATGTGGCCGAGGCGGTGAAAGGGGCCAGAAATTGACACTTGTTCGATTGTGTCTAGCTTACAGAAGATACTCCTCATTTGAGAAGATCACCGGCTCACGTGCGTACGCGGGGCTGGTGAATAACATGTTATCGGGATAATTGAATATGCGGCTATCTTGTAACACTCTACTAATATTGATCATTTTTTCGACAGCAGCCATCGCTGACACAACTGCTACGTTTATACTTCCGAGTGGCGTTAATGTTGAAATAATTGAGGCACCATTTCAAAAATCAAATTTCAGAATTGACCGATGCTTGGACGGCAATGAACCATGCTTAATTAATGGACGCATCCCATTCGGAGCAGCATTTGGGCTACCCAAGACCTATGTCAAAAGCATCAAGATTTCATATAAAGGAAGAGCACATTTTCTAGATGTAACTGACATGTATGACGCCTGGGGACCTCGCAAACTCCAATACGAAGATTCTTTACGATTCGGGACTACAAGGTTTTTTGGGGGCGAGTGCGATGACCAAAGTTGCTTCCTCAGAGGCATTTTCTCTGATTCAGATGGGACTTTTGCAGCTGAATGGCGCATTGGTAATGGTAAATCATTTCGCACAGTTTTGACTGACAGTGATGATGTTATCAGTTTGTTTAAAAAACATATCGACTCGGCACAGGATTAGGGGGAATAGAGTTGGTAGGGTGGGCAACTGTTTCATCGTTGCCCACGCGGAATTACCACTTCAATAAGCAAACAGGCTGATTATTGAGGTGCTTACCAAGGAACAAACAGGGACATCTCCCCATTGATTAGATATACAGGAGGTTTTACATGCCAACCATCTCAATGTTCTTCGGTATCATCATCAGGATGTTTTACCGGGACAACAAGCAACATAACCTGCCCCACATCCACGCTGAATATCAAGGTGAAGTCGCTGTCTTCGCCATTATGGACGGAAGCATTCTTGACGGTTCGCTACCGAATTCCAAGCGGAAGCTGGTTGAAGCATGGATTGAAATTCACCGCGATGACTTGCTTGCCGACTGGCAGCTTGCAGTCGAGGGCGCAACCGTTTTCAAAATCAAAGGACTGGAATAATGAGAAATATACACACAATTAGTGCTAACGATGATTGGACGATTGATGTTGCCTTTGATGACGGCGTTGAACGCCGATTTGATGTTAAACCATTACTTGACTGCGAAGCGTTCGAGCCCCTGCGGAATCTCAATGCGTTCAAGACAATACGTAACTGTGGCTACTTTGTGGAGTGGATAAACGAAATTGATCTTAGCGCAGACACCCTGTATCTGGACGGAGTGCCTTTGAAACAGCCTGATACAGGAAAGAGACCAACCGTATGAGCACCATCGACCCAAAACTCCCCCCACAGAACCTGGATGCCGAGATGTCGATCCTGGGCGGCATCCTGATCGACAACGACGCCATCAACCGTGTGCTGGAGAATATCGTCCCGGAAGATTTCTACCGCGAAAACCACCGCAAGATCTTTCTGGCCATGATGCACCTTTCCGACAAGCGCGAACCGTGCGACCTGGTCACCCTGACCGAAGTACTTCGCAAAAAAGGTGAGCTGGAGGAGGTCGGCGGGGCGGCCTATCTGCTGACGCTGGTAGATTACGTTCCGACGGCGGCCAACGTCGCCTATTACTGCAAGATAGTCAAAGAGAAGTCGGTCAACCGCAAGTTGATCACGATCGCCACCGGCATCGTCACCCGCAGCTATGAAGATCAGACCGATGTCAACGAGCTGCTCGACAAAGCCCAGAAGGACCTGTACGAGATCGGTGAAAACAAGCTGCGGCCACAGTATGTGCCGATCCAGCCGATCATCAAGGAAGCCTTCAAGATCCTGGAGGGGCTCCACAAGCGCAAGGAACACATCACCGGCACACCCAGCGGTTATGTGGATCTTGATAAAATGACGGCCGGATTCCAGCCGGGCGACCTTATTATCATTGCTGCGCGCCCTTCGATGGGCAAGACCACCCTGGCGCTCAACATTGCCGAATACGCCAGCGCCGATCCGCACAACAAGAAGAAAATTCCTTCCGTCATATTTTCGCTGGAGATGGGCAAGGAGCAGTTGGTGATGCGCTTTCTGGCCTCCATCGCGCGGGTTGATTTTGGCCGGATGCGGACCGGGCACTTCAATGACTCTGACTGGCCCCGGCTTCAGCGGGCCGCCAGCACGCTGTTCGACTCGAAAATATTCATCGACGACAGCCCGGCCATCAGCGTGCTTGAGCTGCGCTCCAAGGCCCGCCGCCTGAAAAGCGAGCATGATATCGGCCTGATCATCGTCGATTATCTGCAACTGATGAAGGCCGGCACCAAGGTGGAATCAAGGCAGCAGGAGATATCCGAAATTTCACAGGCTCTGAAGGCGCTGGCAAAAGAGCTGAGCGTGCCGGTAATCGCACTGTCGCAGCTCAACCGCGAACTCGAAAAAAGGGGCGACAAGCGCCCGATGATGAGCGATTTGCGCGAATCAGGAGCAATTGAGCAGGACGCCGACGTGATCATGTTCGTCTACCGTGAAATGGTTTACTGCGATCACTGCCGCAAGCGGGATGGCTCCTGCACCCAGGGGCATGATCGCAACGCCGAGCTGATTATCGGCAAACAGCGTAATGGCGCCATCGGTGCGGTCAATCTGGCCTTCTTCGGCGAGCATACCCGTTTTGAAAACCTGAGTGATCGCAGCGATTGACGCGATTTTATACTGGAGGAAAACTATGAAAAAAGGCGCGCTGGGCGATATTCTTCTCGCCTCGCAGATTATAACGGCAGCCGATATAGAAAGTGCTCTGGAAGAGCAGAAGCGCGGTGGTGTGCGTTTTGGAGAGGCGCTGGTCAGCCTTGGGATCGTCACTCAGGAGGACATCGACTGGGCGCTCTCAAATCAGCTGGATATCCCCTACATCCGCCTGAAAGCGGGGATGATCGACCTGGACGCGGTGCGGCTGGTTCCGGCTTCGCTGGCACGGAAATTCAACTTCATCCCGTTGATCAAGGCCGGCAGTGAATTGAACATCGCCATTGCCGATCCGCTCAACCGTCCGGCGGTGGAAGCGATCGAACAGCTGACCGGCTGCACGGTCAACATATCGGTGGCCCTGATCCGCGAGATCAGGGAGATGATCGAGACCTGCTACGGAAATGTCGGCCGGGAGAACCTCGGATTCGAGTCTAACGCCTTTGCCGAGAAGGCGCTTGATACGATCAATGGCGATCTGAGCGGCGCAAAACTGCTGGATTACCTGCTGATCTTCATCCTGCAAAATCGCCTCTCCTCGCTGTCGCTGCAGCCAATGGGAGATATTGTGTCGATCAGCGGCCGGCGCAGCGGCGTATCGCGCCCCATCGGAACCGTCACCAGCAACTATTACCCCGACATTACGATGAGAATCCGCAAGAGCGCCAACATCGGACAGAACGGCCATCTGGGCGACAGCGGCCTTCTGGTCTTCAGCTACCGCTCCCACCCGATTACGTTTCTGGTCTCGGTCCTGCCCGGACATGGCGGCGACTATCTGACCATCAGGCCGCATGTAGCCGCCGCCGTGCCGTCAAGACTACCTGAGCTGCATCTGCCTGAGCAGCAGGAGAGCCGCTTTGCGGCGCTGGCACAGGCCAGGCAGGGCATCACCTTCTTTGCTTCCCGCAATGGCCAGGAACGGGATCGTTTTATCGACCTGATGCTGGAGGAGATGGACACCTCCGGAAAAAATGTCATCATCCTGGGGGAGGGACCGGGTAGAATGACCAAGCGCTTCCCGCGCATCCACCTGCCACAGGGCGAGGCAGACTGCTCAAGGGTCATTTTGGCGGCCCTGGATCATGCCCCCGACATTCTGGTGATCGAGGACGCCACCGAGGCGATGCCGTTCACCGCAGCCTGCCGGGCCGCCATGCGCGGCAAGCTGGTGCTGGCCGGACTTGAGCTGCGCGGCACCGGTAATGTCCTCAGGCATCTGCTGTTGTACAAACAGAAGAACTATTTCCTGCCGGTTTTCGTCAACGGCCTGGTCTCCTTCAAAGGGATCCAGATGCTTTGTCCGGAATGCCGTATAAACTATGTTCCTCCGGCAGAAGAACTCTCAGCCATGAACCTGGCGCAGCCGCCAGAAACTTTTTTCCGTACCGCCGGCTGTGCCGCCTGCGGCCACTCAGGCTTCAGCAGACGGCGCTTCCTGCTGGATGTTCTGATCTTCAACGATGAATTCATCCAGGTATTTGATCGCTCCAGCGAAGCGGCTGAGATTGAAAACCATCTCGATACAAGCGGCTACCGTGGCGCTGCCGAAGAGGGTCTGCAGCTTCTGATGGCGGGTGAAGTCTCGCCGGAGGAATATATCGCATCAGTAGTTCTCTAATAATACTTTTGGAGCTTATTTCATGGCACGTATAGACGCTTTATTCAACATGCTCAAAGAGCAGGGGGCATCCGACCTGCACCTCTCCACCGGCAACCCGCCCATCTTCCGCCTGCGAGGCGAGATGGTGCGCCTGAACTTCAAGACGCTGGCTCACGATGAACTGAAAGCTATTCTGTACGAGATATTGACTGAAAGACAGAAAGTGCATTTTGAAGAGACCAAGGATCTCGATTTTGCCTATGAAGTGCCGGGTGTGGCCCGTTTCCGGGGCAACATGATGATGCAGTACCGTGGCGTTGCCGCCGTGTTCCGCATTATCCCCACCAAAATCCTCTCGGCGGACGACCTCGGCCTGCCTGAAGGGGTCAGACGCATGACCGCCTTCAAAAAAGGGATGGTGCTGGTGACCGGTCCGACCGGATCGGGGAAATCAACTACTCTGGCCGCCATGATCGACCTGATCAACTCGACCCGCAAGGAGCATATCCTGACCTTCGAGGACCCGCTGGAGTTTATTCACGAGAACAAGCTGTCGCTTCTCAACCAGCGCCAGATCGGCGAGCATACCGAGAGCTTCGCATCAGCCCTGAAAGCGGCTCTGCGGGAGGATCCGGACGTTATTCTGGTTGGTGAAATGCGTGACCTGATCACGATCCAGCTGGCCATGAGCGCCGCCGAAACCGGGCATCTGGTTTTTGGAACCCTGCATACCAGCACTGCCGCCAAGACGGTTGACCGCATCATCGACGTGTTCCCGACCGATCAGCAGGAGCAGGTGCGCGCCATGCTGTCAGAATCGCTGAAGGGGGTGGTCTGCCAGCAGCTGCTTAAAACCGCCGACGGCAAGGGGCGCGTACCGGCGCTGGAGATCATGCTCGGCACCCCGGCCATCGGCAACCTGATCCGCGAAGGCAAGACCTACCAGATCCCATCCATCATGCAGACCGCCAAGAAAGACGGCATGCAGCTGATGGATCAGCATCTGCTGGATCTGCTGAAAACCAAGAAAGTCAACCCGGACGAAGCCTATCGCTGCGCCGTGGACAAGAAGCAGTTCGAGCAGTATCTGACGCCGGGGTGATCGAAGTTGCTGATAGAGGCAATTGAAGACAAAATGAGTAATCAGAACTATTGATTTGGTGACTATCGAGCTGAGAAAGCGGAGGGATATCAGATGAGCCAGCAGGAAATTTTATCGGTTTTGAGCGATTACAAAAAAACCTGTGCCGAGAAATATGGCATCCTGGAGCTTGGTGTCTTCGGCTCGGTCGCAAGGAATGAAGCGACCGCACTGAGCGATGTAGATATCTGTATTAAAATGAAAACACCGGATGCGTTTGCATTGGTTCACATCAAGGAAGACATTGAAAAACTGATGCAAAAACATGTCGATATCGTCCGGATACGGGAAAAGATGAATCCTTTTCTGAAAAACAAACTGGAAAAAGAGGCGCTGTATGTATGACAAGGACCTGCTTGTTGCGATTCTGGGCCAAATTGAAGATGCGCTCGAAAAAATCAAACATCGAACTCTGACCATCACAAGCGCTGATGACTTTACAGATTCCCCGCAAGGCCTGGAAAAGCTTGATGGAATCTGCATGCTTTTCCTCGCCATTGGCGAATCTTTGAAAAACGTTGACAAAATTACCGATGGCGAGCTGCTTGGCCGTTATCCGGAAATAGACTGGAAAGGTGCAATCGGATTTCGGGACATAATTGCCCATCACTATTTCGATATTGATGCCGAGCAAGTTTACTGGATTTGCAGTCACCACGTCGCGCCATTGTCTGCAACCTTAAAGAAGATGATCGGCGAACTGCAAGGATAATAAAACGCTCGCATCGGCGACGATGCGTTAAATCTGATAATTGTTGACAAGGAATACGGGAAGCGTCCCGGTTTTACGGTTTTTACTCTTGTTCCGCTGTGCTCTACCAAGTTGACTTCTGTACATTTGAAGCGTACAGTTCAAGCATGATGAATTATCAGGAGGCCTCCATGATTCAGGTCAACGTAACTGAATTCAGAAATCACCTTCCCGCTTATCTTGACAAGGTAAAGACCGGTGAAGTGGTGGCGCTCACCTCGCGCGGCACGGTGGTGGCCCGCCTGGTGCCCGAGGTGGATGAATCGCTGAAGGCCAGGGAATGGCTGGCGGCGATCCGCGCAAAAAGCTGGGTTGGAGATGTCACCTCACCTCTGGACGAAGAGTGGGAGGCACTGCGTGATACTCCTTGATACCTGTGCGATCATCTACGCGGCGCTAACCCCTGAAAAGCTGCCCAAGAATGCGTCTGTGGCGATAACACGGGGAGTTGAGGCAAAGAAACTGGCCTGCAGCGACATCTCTCTGTTGGAAATGGCCATGCTGATCAGCAAGGGGCGACTGAAACCTGACGCCGATCCACGCTTGTTCATCACCCGCGTACTGACAGCCTACAACCTTGCCGTCCTGCCGATTATTCCTGAAATTGCCGTACTATCTGCTGATGAAACGCTTTTCAGCCACAAAGACCCCTGCGACCGGATAATCGCTTCAACAGCCATGCATCACAAAATGCCGCTGATCACAAGTGACGCCAGTCTGCGCACTCTTGCCGGACTGAAAACCATCTGGGCGTAACTAACATTCTGTTCATATTTGAGGTGAAACCATGAACTTCAACCATTTTGACGAAAGCGGCCATGCCATCATGGTCGATGTCAGCGCCAAACAGCCGACCCTGCGGACAGCCATAGCATCAGCTGAAGTGAGGCTCTCGCCGAAACTGCTACTGGCCATCAGATCCGGCGGCGTGGCCAAGGGCGATGTCTTCGGAGTCGCCCGCCTGGCTGGTATTCAGGCGGCCAAGCGCACACAGGAGCTGATTCCTCTGTCGCACCCGCTGGCCATCCATCATGTTGCGGTGGATTTCGAGCCGGACGACGGGAGTGGGCGGATCATAGTTAAATGCACGGTGCGGGCTCTGGAGCGCACCGGTGTCGAGATGGAGGCCATGACCGGCGCGGCCCTGACCGCCCTGACGATTTACGACATGTGCAAGGGGAGCGACAAGTCCATCAGCATCGGCGAGATCAAACTGCTTTTCAAGGAAGGGGGCAAGAGCGGAACCTATGTGCGGGGAGGAGCGGCATGAACCAGATCAGAGCGGCTATTTTGACCCTTTCAGACAAGGGTTCGCGCGGTGAGCGGATCGACGAAAGCGGCCCGACCCTGGCGGCCTGGCTGGCAGAGCGCGGTGTGCGCACGGTGCATGCCCATATCATCCCGGACGAATACGACCAGATCGTGAGCACCCTCACGGAGTGGGCCGGGCGTGACATCGCCGACCTGATCCTGACCACCGGTGGCACCGGCGTTTCGCCGCGCGATGTCACCCCCGAAGCGACCATGCAGGTCTGCCAGCGCATGATTCCCGGCATCGGCGAGCTGATGCGGCTGAAAAGCCTGGAGATCACCCCGATGGCGGCCTTGTCGCGGGCCGTGGCCGGCATCTGCCATCAGTCGTTGATCATCAATCTGCCTGGCAGCCCCAAGGGCGCGCTGGAAAACCTGGCGGCGGTCTGGCCGGTGATCGGTCACGGGATCGAGAAGATCAGGGGCGATCAGGGGGACTGCGCCGACCTCTACCGTCATCCGAAACACCTGAAGTAAACAGATACCCATCACCATCCGACAGGACCCACACTAAATGGAGCAATACCAGCTGTTCATCTTTGTTGCCAATATCCCGCTGATTCTGATCGACGCCGCCCTGGGCTATCATATGGCGCCGCGCCTGCTGAGCGGCTACGAGGAGGAGCTGGCCCAGAGCGTTTTACAGTCCACCCGCAGTCTGCTGGCAGCGGTTGTGGCGCTCTACATGTTCTGCAACTGCCTGGGCTATTTTCAGGGCAACACACTCTACCTTCTGATTGTCACCGGGCTGGTGCTGGGCGACATGGGCTTGCAGTACTGGCTCGTACGCAGAAATGATGCCCGCAAGGGCAACGGACCCGACAAGGGCGATACGCCGTGAAACACCTGATCCTCGGCACCGCCGGACATATCGATCATGGCAAGACCTCTCTGGTCAAGGCCCTGACCGGCACCGACACTGACCGTTTGAAAGAGGAAAAGGCGCGCGGCATCACCATTGAGCTGGGTTTTGCCCATCTGGAGCTTCCGGGCGAGCTCTGTTTCGGCGTGGTGGATGTGCCGGGCCATGAGAAATTCGTCCGCACCATGGTTGCCGGTGTCGGCGGCATGGATCTGGTCATGCTGGTAATCGCCGCAGATGAGGGGATCATGCCGCAGACCCGCGAGCACCTGGATATTCTGCGTCTGCTGGGGGTCAAGAGCGGGCTGGTGGCGCTGACCAAGCGCGACATGGTCGAAAAGGAGTGGCTGGAGCTGGTGACCGAAGAGGTGCGCGATTTCGTATCCGGCAGCTTTCTGGATGAGGCTCCGATTGTGGCCGTATCCTCGCGAACCGGCGAGGGGCTTGAGCAGCTGAGGCTGGAGCTGGCAAGGCTGGCGTGTCAGGCAGCGCTGAAACGGCGTGAAGGTTCCTTCCGGCTGCCGGTAGACCGGGTCTTCACCGTGCCAGGTTTCGGAACTGTCGTGACCGGCACTCTTCTGGCCGGTGAAATTTCGGTCGGTGATGAGCTGGAAATTCTGCCGTCCGGTCGCGAAGGGAGAGTGCGCGGCATCCAGGCCCACAATATCAAGGGGGACAAGGGGCAGGCCGGGCAGCGCCTGGCGGTTAATCTGCAAGGCATCGATCTGGACCAGGTCCGGCGCGGCGATGTAGTTGTGCCGCGCGGCGTTTTCCGGGCCACCCGGGCGGTAGATGTGCGCCTCGACTACCTTGCTTCGGCCCCGAGAGAGCTGAAGCACCGCGCCACGGTGCGCCTGCATTCGGCCACCTACGAAGTGACGGCCCAGGTGATCCTGCTGGATCGCGACACGCTTCAGCCCGGCGAGAGCGCCTATGTTCAGCTGCGGCTGAAACAGCCGGCCCTGCTGCTCTCCGGCGACAGTTACATCCTGAGGGGCTTCTCGCCCCAGGTCACAATCGGCGGCGGCGTGACCCTCGATCCTTTCCCGCCCCGCCGACGCAGGCGCAGCGACGAGGCGCTGCAACTGCTGGAAGCCTTCGGCACAGCCGAACAGCAACGCACGCTTTACCTGATCATCGCCTCCGCCCTGCTCTCCGGCATCACTTTTGACGATCTGCTGCTGCGGAGCGGCCTGCCGCGCAAATCGGTCGAGACGATACTGACCACACTTCTCACTGCCGGAGAAATCGTCCAGATGACTCGCGAACCCAGACTGTTTCTGGCTCGCGGGGCTGTACAGACCTTGAAGGATGGGCTGGTGAAAGAAGTGACGACCTATCTGGCAGCCAATCCGCTGAAAAGCGGCATCGGGAAAGAGGAGCTGAAGACCCGCCTCCCCAGAAGGAGTGATCAGCGCTTCTTTACCCCGCTGTTGACGACTCTGGAAAAAGAGGGGCTGCTCATATCGGATCGGGATATTGTCCGGCTGGCCGGTACAACTGCCCGCTCAGCGGCGGCCGTCGATGGCCTGGGAAGCAGACTGGCCGACTATATTACTGAAGGCGGAATCGAGCCTCCAACCATCAAGGAGATCATGGAGCGCTTCCGCTGTGACGAGAAGACCGCCCGCGACAATCTTTCGCTGCTGATCAGAAGCGGCCAGGTAGTGCGCATCTCGGCCGACCTGTTCTACTCTGCTGCCGCACTGGACGGCCTGCGGGAAAAGCTGGTCGCCCTGCTGCGTGAAAAGAGCGAGATCATTCCGACCGATTACCGCGAATGCACCAACCTGTCACGCAAATTCCTGATTCCGCTGCTGGAGCATTTCGACAGCGAGAAGGTCACCATCCGGGTGGGAGACAAGCGGGTGTTGCGACGGAAGTAGAGTAGAAGCAAAGCAACTGTTCGATGCCCTCGACTTCCATCCCTCCTGCCTACAGGTGAGCAGATTTGCCAGGATTTCAGCCAATCAAACGGTCATATTCGCTATGTGTTCCTACCCAGAACCAGACTACTCCATCAGGAATAGAGACTCCGAGAGCGCGGTAATGCAGGCCAACGCGAACAGAGCAGAACTGTCGGATTTGCTTGAAATGAAGAGAAGGATGATGAGGGTTCTGTTTCAATAAAGCAAAGTTGGCATCGGCCAGTTGTTGAATTGCGGACGGAAGGCGGGAGTAACAACTCCAGAATCGTGGAGAAGCCTGATGAATCAAAGCGGTTTGCATTGGCCAGAGCCATACTGTGCAAGGGCTTCCGCTGCAAGAGAGTCGAGTTTGCCGTTGTCGATATCTGCTGTTAGAGAATGATCCCATCGTTGAGCGTCAAACTCGTTGAACCAGGAGCGAAATTTACGAAGTTCCGGTTCGGGAAGTGATGCAACTTGAGATTCTATACGTTGAAGCGATGGCATAAAAACCTCCTTAAAATTAACAGGAACAATAGCACGCCGATTGCTAATCCGTCAAACTGAAGAATCTACCTCACCACCGCCCGCACGGTTTTCATGATGGTCAGCTTTTTCTCTTCATCAACACCTGGTGAGCTGCCGGAAGAAGCCATTTCCCTGTTTTCCGGCGAGACCCCTTAAATAGTTAAGCACCCCTTACCTCCACCGTCACATCATACAACGTGCTCCCCCGCCCGCCATCAGTCAACCGCTGCGACGTCAGGGCATTCACACCCCGCTCTCCCGGGATAAACTCGCGCCACCAGACCCCTTCGCTGACCACCGTTCCGGCCGGAACCCGCTCCGTTATCCGCAGGGTGAACTGTACCTCTCCAAGCCCGTTAAAAGCCAGCACCAGAGCGCCGTCTCTCAATCCACGCGCCTCGGCATCGGCCCGGTTCATCATCAGTTCCATACAGGCCTGTCGTGAACGCAGGGCTTCCTGTTCGTAAAAGCTTGAGTTGAGCGCATAGGGCGTAGTGGCTGGCTGCAGGCGCAGCGGAAAACCGTCCTGCACGGCATGGGTCGGCAACAGACGCGGCAAAGGTTCCGCCTCGCGCCGGTTCAGAATTTCGATCAGGCCAGAGGGGGTCAGCCACTCCCGCTTGGGATCGCTGGGCGGCCTGCATGTGATCGCCTCCCCCTGCCGCAGGCGTTCACTAAGCGCGGTGCCTCGCCAGGGCGTCTCGCAGGCAATCAACTGCTCAATCAGCTTTTCGGCGCTGCTCTGGAAAAATGGTTCACCCCACCCCATCCCCTCCGCCAGCAGGGAGAACACCTCCCAATTGTTTTTGGACTCTCCAACCGGCGGGATGGCAGCGCAGCAGCGCTGGGCGTGGTATCCGCCGTAACTGCGGTACAGATCCGGATGTTCCAGTGACGAAGTGGCCGGCAGGACAATGTCGGCGTAACGGGCGGTGTCAGTCAGGAAGCGTTCGTGTACGACCGTGAAGAGGTTTTCGCGCTCCAGCCCGCGGATGACGGCGTTCTGATCGGGGGCGATGGCGGCCGGATTGGAATGATAGACATACAGACTCATCACCGGCGGATCATCCAGCTTTGTCAAAGCGGCCCCCAACTGGTTCATGCTGACCAGACGAGGCGTTTTATCCATGAAATCCTCGCGCGTGACCGACTGCAACGGAAAGGCCGCACCGGTGGAAGTACCCAGGAAAATGCCGCCGCCCGGCTTTGACCAGGCGCCGACGACTGCCGGAAGGCAGCTGATCGTTCGCACCGTCATGGCGCCGTTGCCATAGCGGGTCAAGCCGCTTCCCAGGCGGATAAAAGGCGCCCTGGCCCCGGCATACTCCCGCGCCATACGTTCGATTGCCGCAGCCGGAAGTCCACACTCCTCGGACATTCTGGCAGGAGAGCAGTCCGGCAGAATCCGCGCGGCCAGCTCTTCGAAGCCGAGCACATTGGCAATTATGAATTCCCGCTCCAGCAACCCTTCCCGCTCGATAACGTGCAGCATCCCCAGCGCCAGCGCGCCGTCGCTGCCGGGACGGATCAGAAAAACCTCGTCGGCGGCATCACAGGTGGGTGTCCGGTAGGTGTCGATCGCCCAGAGCCGGGCCCCTTTCCTTCTGACCGCCTGAGCGTCCCGCATGGAATGAATGCTGGTTGCAGCGGCATTGATCCCCCACATGATCACCAGATCGCTCTCAAGCATTTCGGCCGGATCCATGGCCGGAGTTTCCCCCATCAGCGCCCGCCATCCGGCCTCCTTGGCTGGCGAACAGATGGTTCGCTCCAGCCGTGAAGCACCGATTTTGTTGAAAAAAGCGTGACCGGCGTTGCGCTGCACAAGTCCCATCGTACCGGCATATGAATAGGGCAGAATGCATTCGGAGCCGTAACGCTCGATCAGCTTCTGCCAGGACGCACAGATCTGTTCGACGGCATCACCCCATGAGATCGGCTCGAAGCGTCCCTCCCCCTTGGCTCCGACCCGGCGCAGCGGGGTTGTCAGCCGCAGAGGCGAGTGGACTGTCTGTTCGTAATGGTTCATCTTGGCACAGAGCAGGCCTCCGGTCATGGGATGATCGGTGTCGCCGGTTATCCGCACAGCGCGGCCATTTTCAACTTCGACCAGCAGACCGCAGGCGTCCGGGCAATCGTAGGGGCAGACGGAGCGGAAAATTTCAGGTGGCATGGCATGATTTCCTTTCAGGGCAGACGTGCTGGCACTATACCTGAAACCAGAAAACATTTGCAGATGAAAACAAATGATGATAACCAAATGTGTACGAATATCAGCTCGCGGGAGGAATTCATGACACAGCAGCCAGAAATATTGCACTATGCGGTTTCAGTGGTCGGTAAGGACCGCTCCGGCATTGTGGCCGGCATCTCCGAGGTGCTCTTCCGTCTGGGATGCAATCTGGCCGACTCCAGCTGTACCATGCTGGCCGGCGAATTCGCCATGATCCTGATCGTCTCGCATCCGCGCCCCTTCAGCAAGACCAGGCTGCACGACGAACTCAAGCCTGTCTGCGACGGGATGGGCATGTCGCTGGCGGTACGCACCCTGCACGCCGATGAGGTCACCCGCCAGGAGACTCACGGCGAGATCTGCGTCATCTCGGTCTACGGCGCCGACCAGCCAGGCATTGTCTACCGTGTGACCCGCGAGCTGGCCGGGAGTGGTATCAACATCATGGATTTGAATACCAAGCTGATCGGTTCTTACGAGGAACCGGTCTACGTTCTGATGCTTGAGGTGGCTCTGCCGGATGGCTTGACCGCCGAAACCGTCGAACAGATGCTGGAAAATCTGAAGAATGAGCTGAAAGTTGAAATCGGTGTACGGATAGTAACTCCGGTGGCTTTCTAACCATGCCCGTTCAAGCGATTCTGAAGTATCCTCATCCGATCCTGAAAAAACTGTCTCATCGGGTCGAGCAGATTGATCAAAACGTCCTGGGCCTGATTCAGGATCTGGTGGATACGATGCAAGCCGGCCCCGGCTCGGTCGGTGTAGCAGCGCCGCAGATCGGCGTTTCCATGAGAGTTTGCGTAGTGGACGTATCCGGCAATCGCCACGGCCGGGACAACAACCATGGTCTCTTGTGCATGATCAATCCGGAAATCACCCTGCGCGGCGGCAAGATCGCCGTCATGCGGGAGGGGTGCATGAGCGTGCCGGATTATACCGGCGATGTTGAGCGGGCTACCGAGATAACAGTACAGTTCAGCGAACCGGACGGTAACCGCCGGGAAATCAGCGCCAGCGGATTTGAGGCGGTCGCCATCCAGCATGAAATGGATCATCTGGACGGCATCCTCTTCCTGGACCGCATTGTCAGCATCAAGACCGGGCTGTTTAGACGAAAAAATTATTAATCCTGAAAAAAACAGCTGGCTCTCACAAAGGCACAAAGAGCACAAAGAAATAAAAGCTTGTTCGGGTTAAAGCATTCACCCATAAGGTTCCATTATTCGCTTTGATAATCTCTTGATTTTCTTGGTGAACTTTGTGAGCTTTGTGTGATAATAGCGGTTCTAAACTGGTTTTTATGAATTGACGGGGTAAAAAAATGTCCGAACTCTTGACCGAAAATGAACAGAAGGAACTGCTGAAGATCGCCCGCGACACCGTCACAACGTATGTCACCAGCGGCACAATCCCTGCTGTACTGGCAGACTCACCCGGACTTAACCTGCAATCCGGCTGTTTTGTCACCATCAAGCAGAAAGGTCAACTGCGCGGCTGCATCGGTAACTTCGTCTCCGACAAGCCGCTCTACCTGCTGGTGCAGGAGATGGCGGTATCAGCCGCCACCCGCGACCCGCGCTTCTACCCGATGAAGGCGCATGACCTGGGGGATTTCGAGCTGGATATTTCCGTCCTCTCGCCGCTCTGGAAAGCCGCTTCGGTTGAGGAAATCCAGGTTGGCACACATGGTATCTACATCATCAAGGGGAGCTATCGCGGGGTGCTGCTTCCTCAGGTGGCAACCGAATACGGCTGGAATCGTGATGAGTTTCTGCGGCATACCTGCGTCAAGGCCGGACTGCCGGAAAATGCCTGGCAAGGGGAGTGCGATATATACTTGTTCAGTGCCCAGGTTTTCGGGGAAACATAATATCAGAAAATCTGTCTCTCACTAAGCTCGCAAAGCACACAAAGGAAGGCAGTTATATTGTTTAAGCAGCCAAGATATTACTAATAAGCTCTGATTCCTTTGTGTACTTTGTGCCTTTGTGAGGGCGTAATTACCGGATTTATTACTATAAAAAAGGATGGACCTTAACCGGCCCATCCTTTTTCTTTTTTCAGTGTCTGAAAGTATCACGCCAGCGCCGCGTGAGCCGCAGCCAGCCTGGCTATCGGCACCCGGAAGGGTGAGCAGGAAACATAATCCAGCCCGGCTTTATGACAGAATATGACCGAAGCCGGATCGCCGCCATGCTCACCGCAGATGCCCAGCTTGATGCCCGGACGGGTACTCCGCCCCAGCTGACAGGCCATTTTGACCAGTTTGCCCACCCCGTTCTGATCCAGCGAGACGAAGGGATCTTCCGGCAGAATACCGTTATCGACGTAGAACGGCAGAAACGAACCGGCGTCGTCGCGCGACAGGCCGAAGGTGGTCTGGGTCAGGTCGTTGGTGCCAAATGAGAAGAACTGCGCTTCGACCGCTATTTCGTCAGCGGTCAGTGCAGCGCGCGGCAGCTCGATCATGGTGCCGATCAGATACTCCACGCTGACACCATAACGGGCGATGACCTCGTCGCAGACCGCCACGGCATTCTGCTTCAACACTGACAGCTCCTTGACCGTCGCGATCAGCGGAATCATGATTTCCGGCACGATGCTGAAGCCCTCATTCCTGACCAGTTCACAGGCCGCTTCCATAATGGCCCGCACCTGCATGTCATAGATTTCGGGATAAGTCAGCCCCAGACGGCAGCCGCGGTGCCCCAGCATCGGATTGAACTCGTGCAGGAACTCGATCTTGTGCTTCAGGGTGCTGACCGGCACCTTCATGGTTTTGGACAGCTCTTCGATGTCCTTGTCTTCCTGCGGCAGAAACTCGTGCAACGGCGGATCAAGCAGGCGGATGGTAACCGGCAGCCCTTTCATCTCACGGAAGATGCCGATAAAATCACCCTTCTGCATCGGCATGATCTTAGCCAGAGCCCTCTCACGCCCCTCCAGATCCTCGGACAGGATCATCTCTCGCACAGCGGCGATCCGCTCGGCGTCAAAGAACATATGCTCGGTGCGGCAGAGGCCGATCCCCTCGGCCCCGAACTCACGCGCTACTTTCGAGTCATGCGGTGTATCGGCGTTGGTGCGAACCTTCATGGTGCGGAATGTATCAGCCCATTGCATCAGCTGGGCAAAATCGCCGGTCAGCTGCGGAGAGACGGTCGGCACAGCTCCCAGCATGACGTCCCCCAAAGAGCCGTCCAGGGTGATTATGTCGCCTTTTTTTACGACTACGCCGTTTCTGGCGGTAAAAGTCTCGTTGGCATAATCAACCTTGATATCGCCGCAACCGGCCACACAGCACTTGCCCATGCCGCGGGCGACCACCGCAGCGTGCGAGGTCATGCCGCCACGGGCCGTCAGAATCCCCTGGGCGGCGTGCATGCCATGAATATCTTCCGGCGAGGTTTCAATGCGTACCAGGATTACCTTGCGCCCCACTTTGGCTTCGGCCTCGGCCTCGTCAGCGGTAAAGACAACTTCACCGGAAACTGCGCCTGGTGAGGCCGGCAACCCCTTGGCAATGATTATTTTCTCGGCTTTGGGGTCGAGCGAGGGGTGCAGCAGCTGATCCAACTGGGAGGGCGCTACGCGCAGCACGGCTGTTTTCTCGTCGATCAATCCTTCTCTGACCATGTCAACGGCTATCTTGATCGCTGCCGGTGCGGTGCGCTTGCCGTTTCTGGTCTGCAGCATGAAGAGCTTGCCCTTCTCGATCGTGAACTCGATGTCCTGCATATCCTTGTAATGCTTTTCGAGGATATCGCGGATGGAAGCCAGTTGTTGATAGCACTCCGGCAACACCTCCTCCATGGGCGGCAAGTTGGTGGCCTTGGCGCGATTGATCGGCTGAGGGGTACGGATACCGGCCACGACATCTTCGCCCTGGGCGTTGACCAGGTATTCGCCGTAAAAATAGTTTTCGCCGGTGGATGGGTCGCGGGTAAAGGCCACGCCGGTGGCGCAGTCGTTGCC
>JACRCG010000105.1 GCA_016219145.1 Deltaproteobacteria bacterium
TCAAAAGGCAACACGGTTGAAATCATTGAAAACGGGATCACTACCCGTCAGGAGGCTGAAAATCCGCTTACCTGCGTGCGAAAGCTTCTGGCACAGTTTGCGCCGGTTGAAGTGGATGGCCTTCCTCGCTTTTTTGGCGGGGCCGTCGGATACCTTGGTTACGACATGGTGCGCCATTTTGAACACCTGCCGACCGACAATCCGGCGCTTCTGGATGCGTACGACTCATATTTTCTGATCACCGACACCATCGTGATATTTGACAACATGCGCCAACAGATCAAGGTGGTTTCAAACGCTCATGTCTGTGAAGAAAGTACACCTGAAGAGGCGTACAGCAAGGCGACAGAAAAGATAGATGCAATAATAGCCAGGCTCAGATCACCTCTGCCTCAGCAGCAGATTTCCTGTTCCGGAAAATCGGTTAAATTCAAATCCAACGTCAGCCGTGAAACTTTTGAAGACTCCGTAGAAAAAGCAAAAGAGTACGTAAGGTCCGGAGACATCATTCAGGTGGTGCTGTCCCAGCGCTTCAGCGGCGAGCTTTCGGCCGATCCGCTTGACATCTACAGGGTGCTGCGAACCCTCAATCCATCACCATACATGTTCTTTCTGCGATTTGAGAACACCGTTATTGCCGGCGCCTCGCCAGAGGTCATGGTTCGCAAGGAGGGTTCGCATGTGGAACTGCGCCCCATCGCCGGCACCCGCCCGCGAGGAGCCACTCCAGAAGCTGACGCCCTTCTGGCGGATGAATTGCTGGCCGATCCGAAAGAGCGGGCAGAGCATGTCATGCTGGTTGATCTGGGGAGAAACGACCTGGGCAGAGTCTGCGCCACCGGCTCGGTAAAAGTGACGGAACTGATGGTTATCGAGCGCTATTCGCATGTGATGCACATCGTCTCAAACGTTCAGGGTGAACTGGACGAGAATCTCGATGCCTTCGATCTGGTCCGGGCAACTTTTCCGGCCGGCACTCTTTCAGGGGCTCCAAAAATCAGGGCCATGCAAATCATCGATGAGCTGGAACCTGTGCGCCGCGAGATATATGGGGGCGCAGTCGGCTATTTTTCTTTTTCCGGCAACATGGATCTTGCCATTGCCATACGAACTCTGGTGATAAAGGACGGCAAGGTGCATTTACAGGCCGGGGCCGGAATAGTGGCGGACTCCGATCCGGCTACAGAGTGGCAGGAAACTTTGAACAAGGGTATGGCCGTCATGAGGGCAGTTGAAACCGCCGAGAAAGGTATCGCGTAAATGTTACTGATGATCGACAATTATGACTCCTTCACCTTCAACATTGTTCAATATTTCGGACAATTAGGTGAAGATGTCCAGGTTCACCGCAACGACAGGATTACTCTTGCGGAAATTGAAGCGCTGAGGCCGGAAAGGCTGGTCATCTCCCCTGGTCCATGTTCACCGGATGAAGCCGGTATTTCAGTTTCTGTCATAAAACATTTCGCCGGAAAAATACCAATTCTGGGGGTCTGTCTGGGGCATCAGTCGATAGGTGCTGCTTTTGGCGGCAAGGTAATAAGAAGTGTCGCCCTGATGCATGGCAAGACCTCGGCTATCAATCATGACGGAAAAGAGATCTTTGCCGGCCTTCCGAATCCTTTCATGGCCACACGCTACCATTCCCTGATTGTAGACCGTCCGACCCTCCCGGACTGCCTTGAAGTAACCGCCTGGGTTGATAACGGAGAGATCATGGGACTGCGCCACAGGGATCTGCCGATCTGGGGAGTCCAGTTCCATCCTGAATCTATCCTGACCGAGTGCGGAGTGGATTTGCTGAGGAACTTTCTTTCAATCAGCCTGCTGTAAAAACAGGCGAATTGATGAAACAGTCCGCTTCCACGGCATTTTTCCGTTGACTTTCCTTAGCAGTAATTGCTAGAGTTGCTTTTCAATCAAGAACAAATTCAGGAGGAAGAAGCATGCAGTGTCAGACAGTACTTCCAGGTACAGAGTGTACCTTTTGGGGAAAACAGGGATGTGTATTTCCTGATGGCTCCTGCCAGACAATCGCGGAAAACTGTGAAGGATGTGACCGTGTTGTAACCGGCAGTATCGGCCAGGTTTGCAGCGCGTATCCTGCACCGGCCAAAAAATGGATCGGCGGCATCTGTAACTTTGCTTCCCACGTAAAAGTTGATCTCTCCATTGCCGAACTGAAGGTCAACCCGCTGAAAGCTTCCAAAAAAGCTGCCGGAGCCAAGAAGAAGAAATAATATCGCCAGCACTGCTTCATTCAGAGGGGGGAATCCACTTCCCCCCTTTTTTTATTTATGGAGTCCCATATGCCGTTCAACGCCCTCACCTGCCCTGCCTGCGGTACAGAAGTAAGAGAGTACCGCAACCCTTTTCCCACCGTAGATATAATTATCGAGCTCAATGACGGCATCATACTGATTGAACGCAAGAACCCGCCTTATGGCTGGGCGCTGCCGGGCGGGTTTGTGGACTACGGGGAAAGTCTTGAAGATGCCGCAGCCCGAGAGGCACGGGAAGAAACTTCGCTTGAAATCCGGGATCTGCAACTCTTGGGTTGTTATTCAGATCCGAAGCGCGACAGCCGGATGCACACAATCTCAACGGTGTTTGTAGGAACTGGAATCGGGTGTCCTCAGGCGGACGACGACGCTGTCAATCTGGCCAGCTTCAAGCTGGATTCACTCCCGGAACCGCTCTGTTTCGATCATGCCAGAATTCTCGATGACTACAGAAAATGGAAATCATTCCGTCAGGGCTGATTCTCAGTATCCCGAATATTCTGCCATAATACTTTTACAATTTCATCCGGGGGAAGCGGGTGACTGAAGAGAAAACCCTGAGCCTGGCCACAGTTATGCACTTTCAGAAAATCATACTGGGCCTGCGTTTCCACTCCTTCTGCAATAACATTCAGATTCAGGCTGTTCCCCATGGCTATAATGGCCGCCGTCACAGCCGAGTCCGGGTTCTCCATATCAACATCCATGACAAACGATTTATCTATCTTTATAGTGTTGACCGAAAAACGCTTCAGGTGCGACAGCGATGAGTAGCCAGTACCGAAGTCATCAATGGAAATATGTATCCCCAGATCACTTATTTCCGACAGTACCGAGACAGCCAGATCCGGATCCTGCATGATAACGCTTTCAGTAATTTCTAATTCCAGGTTTTCGGGCGCCATGCCGGTCTCCGCCAGGACGACCCTGATTGTCGGCAATATACTGTTGTGCTGTAGCTGGTAACCGGAAAGATTTACAGCCATCCTGAGTCCGGTAATGCCGGCTTCCTGCCAACGCATATTCTGCAGACACGACTCCCTCAGCACCCACTCTCCCAACTGGACAATCAGACCGTTTTCCTCAGCCAGCTGGATAAATTCCGCCGGCGACAACAAGCCAAGTTCAGGATGCTCCCAACGCGCCAGCGCTTCTATTGCAACGATGCGCCCGGAAACAACGTCAATCTTGGGCTGATAGTACAACCGGAATTCGTCATGTTCCAGGCCCCGACGCAGACTGTTTGATATTACAAAGTGCCTGGACGCATTCTGATCCATCTGGTCGTTGTAAAACTGGAAATTATTCCTGCCAAGCGCTTTGGCGTGATACATGGCGATATCAGATTTCTTCATCATCTCGTCCAGATCATCGGCATCATCCGGAAAAATACAGATCCCGATACTGGCTGTTACAAATAGTTCGTGTTCATTGATATGGAACGGCAGTGACAGTGATCCGATAAGTTTTTCCGATAGATTGGATATATCTGTTCGACCGCTGGTGCTCGACAGCAGGATTATGAACTCGTCACCGCCGATCCTGGCTACCGTATCGGTCTCACGCAGAGAACGTTTAAGACGCCCCGCCACCAGTTGCAGCAGCTCGTCACCAATCGCATGCCCCAGCGTATCGTTGATGATCTTGAAACGGTCAAGATCCAGAAACAGGAGAGCGAAACCTTTCTTTGTCCGTTTCGCAAGTGCCTTTGCCTGAAACATTCTGTCTTCAAGCAGTATTCGATTTGGAAGTCCGGTCAGAACGTCGTGATGGGCCATCTTGAACAGCTCACTCTGAGCCCGCTTGCGCTCGGTAATGTCGCGGCATACACCCCAGACAACCGGAGCATCGCCGTCATGTTTACCGGCAGAAAGGCTCATTTCCACCTCTATCGGCTGATCCTGATCCGCAACAAAAGTGACCTCCAGATGTTCCGGATTGCCTTCCTGCAAAACCTTTGCGACAAGCTTTTTAATTGTTGCCCCGGCATCGCTGTTAACCATTGCATAGAGCGTGCGTTTGTTCGTGTTGTCGGAATCATGATACACAAGCTTTTGAAACATCAGGTTGGCATACAGGATTTTTCCGGAAGAGTCGGCGCAGAATATCAGATCGTTGGCAGCTGATATGAAGCCCAGCAGGGCGTCATCACTTTCCTTTATACGACTATGGTCGCGACGGATGGTTTCCATGAGAAAAGCGGCAATTATGGCAACGGTGGCATTGATCCCCGCCACCCACAGCCACATCAGCAACTGAAACAGGAAGGATTCGTGCAGAGATGAGTCGATGAAAGGCATGGCGATCGGCCAGAGTATGCCCTGGTTTTCTAGCGCAAGCAGAACACCGTAAAGTATCGCACCCAGCGAACCGATCAGCCAGACATCTCGCTTATCTTCGAAAAGAAACGCCGATTCTATCGTCACCAGCAGGTAAACCGGCCAGAACCAGCTGACGACTCCGCCGGTAAAGTGTACCAGCGTAGTTACAACAAGCAGATCCAGGGCGATCAGAATATGAATCAGATACGTAAAATGTATAAGCGACTGACAGTGTGAGCTGAGGACAAAATTATAGACGACAACAGATAAAACAGTCAGCGTCAGGATACCGACCTGTTTACTGCTGAAAACAAATACGACGCTGCTGATGGAGTAGCTGGTTAAAGCAAAAAGAGAATACAGGGCTATTGCAGCCAGCATGAACCAGCGAATTCTGGCCACGATAGCTATCCTGACGCAACAATCGTCTATCTGCCCAAATTCCTGATGTTGCTGAGGCAACCCGGCAGAACCGACCAACCCCGCCAGGGTATTGAGCCAAGGTGAATTGTCTTTGTGTTCAGAATTCATATTTCACCGGTTTACCTGCTATGGTTCGGTAAAATGCAACTCGGGGGCAGATACTATCAGTCCTAATTCGCTGCACTTTGTAAAAAACAGATTCAAACCTGAGGTTTTTCGTGTTTCCAGATCATATTGAATGTTATCCCTCCAATATGCAAGCAGCCTGCCATGCCCCATCCAATCAGCTTCAGACGACATTTCGGCAATCTCTGCATAATGCTGCGGCAACAAGGTTCTGGCTTGAACCAGATTATTGGCAAGCCGTTTTATAAGCGGACTTCCGGCAATCTCATCCCTGCACAGCCAGAGAGCGAAAACAAAGGGCAAACCGGTCCAGTCACGCCATAGTGTTCCCAAATCATAAACATGAAGGCCGGAAATTTCTGCAGATGCCCGCAAAGCAGCATCCCCTATCAGCAACAGAGCGGGAGAATCAGCCATGGCGTCATCAAAGACCTGGTCAGTCACAGAATATGAGCAGCCAAGATTATAGCGCTGAGCCATGATGATTTTAAGCAAATTTACAGATGTAGCGGATTCGGAACTGAGCAGGATGACTTTCCCCGCCAGCTGTTCAATCGGAAATCTGGAAAAAAGCAGGACACTTGCGACAGCGCCGTCGCTTGATATGGAAAGGTGCGGGAGTATGCTGTAGCGATCGTTGTGAAGTGCGTACTCTATGGAAGATGAGGGACAGACGTCAATTTCGCCAAGTTCCAACAGTCTGTTAAGCTCCGTCGGCACGCCTTTGACAAATTCATATTCGTCACACGGAAAATGTTTTTTTAGAACCTGGTAAATAGGGGTACAATTGGCGTACTCTATCTGACCGATTCGCAGCATCAGCGTATTGTGGAATACAGTTTATCAGCGTCGCTCTCAACAATGCGGATACCCTCACGCTCCAGCAGTTCACCCGTCACCTGCCAATAACGAGTCAAGGCATCTGTGTAAGCTACGACTGCTTTTATCTGATTGCTCTTTGAGGTTGCAAGGTCATTTTCAACGTCCAGAACATCCTTGGTAGTAGCAAGTCCAACCTCATTTTTACGGATGAAGGAACGCAGGCGCTCTTCAGCAAAGGCCCGGCCGCGATCGGCAACCTCAATCTGCTTGAAGCCGGTTGTTATCGCCCGAACAGCTGCCCTGACATCGTTGGCTGCGCCCTCTTCAAGGCTTCTGATCTGCAAGGCGATCTGCTCAGTTTTAAGGCGGCTCTTACGGTAGTCATTCTCGGCGGCGCTGTTGCCTAGCGGATACACAAAATTCAGACCGATGCTCCAGACCGGATAGTCAAATGTGAAGGCCTTATCGAGATTGCGCTGGTAGGTGTTGTCAAGGCCGGTCAACGAAGCTGACGCCGTCAATGCCAGTTCCGGGCGGGTCTTGTTGCTGAAAACCCTGCTCTGGAGCTCCGTAATCTCAAGGTTATGCTTCTGCTCACGTATATCCGGACGGCCGATGGCCTTTCTTATACCATCAGCTTCCGAAACCTCGAAACGCTCGCGAGTCGGCAGATCAACTGTACGCAAGTCACCCGTGTTGCCATTTACCTGCAGGAGCAGTTTGAGAACATCTACCTGGTCATTAACAGCCCGCTCGGCATCAATCAGGTCCTTCTCCCTTGATACAGCTCCAAACTCGGCGTTCAGAATTTCCATCGCCGGCAAAACACCGGCCTTGACCCTGGCCTGCGTATCGGCCAGAATCTTGCGGGCCAATTCGAGAGAGACTTTTTTTACCTCCCTCTCTTCGCGCAGGCTATGCAGTTTGTAATACTCATTACGGACCTGTGACACCGTTGCCAGCAATCTGAAATTGAAGCGTTCCATGGAAGCGAATTTTGACATGCGCGACACATTGATCGCTAACTCGGTCGTCTCACGACCGGAGTTTTTAAGCAGCGGCTGACTGATGCTGGCGCCCAGACCGGTTTGCCAATAATTTGGGGTGCTAAGCGTGGAGTTGGTGCTGGCATAACTGTTATTGAAGTACACGGATGCCGTGGCGCCGGTCCAGAAAAGACGACTGACTGATGAATTCAGCAGATAGGAGACCGACTCATTGGCCCGACCGGCAACTGAACTGGCAGAGGTTGTGGTTGAATCGGTAAAATTGGTCTGGAGAGTCAGGAGAGGGTCATAGATCGAACGGTTGCGGTTAATTTCGGCCTCAAATTGCGCCGGGTTGTACAGTTCGGCCCTGACATCCAGATTTTTTTCTACAGCCATTTTAATGGCCGCGTTAAGAGAAAGGGAAAGTGGCTCTCCGGCAGAATAGGCGACAAATGGCATAGTCAAAATACAAATAGAGAGCACTATCAACAGTTGCACGCAATAATCCTTTCAGCCTGACCCGGGTTCAATCCATTTTCTCTACATAGTCGGCATAATCATCAGCCGACAGCAAACCTTTCAGTTCTTCCGGATCATCAAGAGAAATTTCGACCAGCCATCCGCCGTCATAAGGGTCGTCATTAACCAGCGCCGGATTGTCGACAACCTCGTGATTGACATTTCTGACGGTTCCGCTGAAAGGGGCATATATGTCAGCCACCGTTTTCCTGGCCTCAACAGAACCGATCGAATCGTCCTGTTCGACCTCGTCACCTTCATCAGGCAGTTCAATCCCGCTGACAGTCCCAAGCTCCTCCTGAGCAAAATCTGTCAGGCCGATAACGGCTGCCCCGCGCTCAATCCTTATCCAGACATGCTCTTTCGAATATTTCAACTCTTCAGGATAATCCATAGCGGCTACTCCAGCACGATCCGTTCCAGGAACGATGTGTCGATGTTACCTTCGATAAAATCCTTGTGGGCCATGATTCGCTTGTGGAAGAATATTGTAGTTTTGATCCCTTCGACAATGTACTCGTCCAGGGCTCGCGCCATGCGCTTGATCGCTTCCTCCCGGGTGTCGGCGTGTACGATCAGTTTTCCGA
>JACRCG010000106.1 GCA_016219145.1 Deltaproteobacteria bacterium
GAAAAACAGGGCTTGAAGCGTGAAAACTCGTTGCTCAAGAGGGATGTGCAAGAGCGGGACGGTTATTGCGGGATAATCGGCAAGAGCCGGAAGATGAGAGAGCTGTTTGATATGATCCAGAAGGTTGCCGCCAGCCAGAGCAGCGTACTGGTGCAGGGTGAAAGCGGCACCGGCAAGGAGTTGGCTGCCCGGGCGGTTCACAATTGCAGTCCCCGCAAATCAAAGCCGTTTGTGGCTGTAAACTGCGGGGCTATCCCCGAGAATCTGATCGAGAGCGAGCTGTTCGGGCACAAGAGAGGCTCCTTTACCGGCGCTGTCAGTGACCGCCCCGGCCTGTTTGAACAGGCAGAGGGGGGTACGCTGTTTCTGGACGAAATTGGCGAACTGCCGCTGCTGCTGCAGACCAAACTGCTGCGCGTCCTTCAGGAACGTGAATTCAAAAGGGTCGGCTGCTCACAGACCCGCAAGACGGACGTCAGGATTATCTGCGCCTCCAACCGCGATCTGGAAGCACAGGTGCGGGAGAATTCATTCAGGGAAGATCTGTTTTACCGGATCAATGTCGTACAGCTTCAGATGCCGCCCCTCAGGGAGCGGATCGAGGATATTCCGTTGCTGGTCGAGCATTTCTGCGAAAAGTACGGCAACGGCGGATCGGGCATCAAGGTAACCGTGACGCCGGGAGCTATCAAGGCATTCATGAATTATCCGTTTCCGGGAAATATCCGCGAACTGGAAAACTGTATCGAACGCAGTCTGATCATGAATCCGGAGCAGATTTCCGAAGACAGTCTGCCTAAACAGGTGCTCGTCAGCAAAAATCCTTGCTTGTCTGACACGATTGACATACCTGAAGGCGGCATGCTGCTTGAGCCGCTGCTGGAGGAACTGGAGAAAAAATATCTGCTGAAAGCGCTGGAAATGACCGGTGGAGCGAAGAAAAAAGCGGGTGAACTGCTGGGGATGTCGTTTCGTTCATTTCGCTACCGGTTGGCCAAGTTCGGGCTTGATAACGGGGAAGAGTAGCAGGTCCGGTTCAACAAGCGTGCGAGGTTTCTCCGATGCAGTCAGCTATCCAGGCCATTAACCGGATGCCCGGGCTGTTATCTACCCAGCCAGTAAAGCGGTGTGCGATGCATATGGGCAACAGCGACGACAACAACGGTGTCCTTTTCTATGCCGTAAACAAGCGAATAAGGAAATTTTCTGGTCATGCAGCGCCGTAGGCCGGGAGCAATAACGGCGCAACTGTCAGGAAAAACAGTAATCCGCTTCAGGGCAGACTGAACTTCCGCCAGAAATCGTCGCCCAAGGCCACTCTGCTCCATTTCGTACCAGTTAAACGCATCATCAAGTTCGTTACGGGCGGGGTCAAGAAAACGGATATTCATGACTTGTATTTTTCGAATACCTCGGCAGCAGAAACAGAACTTATTTCTCCAGCCTTATACCCTTCCCAGCGGCGGTAAGATTCATCTGCCCACAGTTTTTCAATATTCGCATCGGGCATATCAAGGGATTCAAGGAGATAATCGACGAGTTGCAGTTTGTCCAGTGGTGGGAGGCTGGTAGCCTCGCGGATGAGCGGATTGTTGCGGTCAATCATGGTGCACCTCACCTTGGTTCAAACATGGTTGTTGTATGTAAAGAATCGGTAAAAACAATAAAAACCCAGTGTCGCGTCGAGTATACTTTTCAGAGTAAGGAACGTCAAGGCGTCAATCGGGAGGGTCTAGGGGGGGCAGATTAATTGCTGTGCTAGTCAACTAATCAAATGTCCCCTTTTGGGCACATTTGTCATAGCAGATAGATTGCGTCTTTGAATCTGGAATTGTGCCAATCAACGTTATCAGATTAATCTGGACACCCCACACTGGGTTCCGCTTTCCTAAGCAGCGCTTCAATTATGAGCCGAAAACAGCTTAGTTCAGAACAGGGGGTCTTCTCCCAGTACATTCCATGCGCACGCAGACCCAGCAAGAGAAACGATGTCAGGAAAGTAAATTTGTCGGGACTGACGGCATCCACGTAGGAGAAGTTTTCCGGTTTCCGAGCAGAGCTGGCTTGACCAATGTGGATCTCAGCTGGCAGATCCTCCTCGTCGTCCCGAAAATTAGATCCAAGAACATCGGCCGGTGAAAACACATTGAGCCAGCGAGTTGATGCACCGATTACCGGGTACCTTCCGGCAAAATATGAGGGGTAATAGAAGCGAATTACATCAAATGGGCAACCAATCGTCACCAGGCTGGTAATGGCCTGGAAATGCCGGCCTGTTCGCTCTCCTCCTTTCGGGAATAGCGTATCCAGGGTAACAACACTGCCGAAACTATAGGCCAATATATGGATCGCCTTATAATCTCCGCCAGAGACATGGCAAACAAGATCCTCAAACGGCCCGACAATTGCGCCCTTCCTGTGCCCCGCTGACATATAATTCATCATGGCAACAACTTTCTCACTTACAACTGCAACTGAACTGGCCAACGAAGTAGATGACACACCAATTGCCGCCAGAATTGGCAAAATAGCAGCAAATGCATTCTTTGCGTAATTTGCAGCAAGTGGTATGTGGTCAAGATCCAGCTTGATAGCTTCTGAAATTGCCGCTGATAACGCAATGATGGCAATAGTGGCAGCAGCGAATATGATGGCAAGAACAGCTAACCCGCAGAATATCTGGAAAATATCTTTTCTGCTGATACCGGATGTTTTCCGAAACGGGTTAAATGCCTGCATGAAGGTGAATCCGGTGGACAGAAATGTCAGGATCAGGAAAAACGCCTTGGTCAGGGGATTCCGGTCCTTCGATGGCATCGTCAGAATATCGCGGTAATTAAAAAAATACACGTCAATGACAGGTACATCAGTGGTTACAGATGGAGTAATGGTAGCCATTCGCGTGGTCAGATTGGAGCCGAAGCGGACCTCCGACTCCTCGGATACC
>JACRCG010000107.1 GCA_016219145.1 Deltaproteobacteria bacterium
CCCTGATGCTCATGTGTGACCCCTAGCATAATAAATGTTAGCCAACTAAAGTCAGTAGGTTATAACCAGCGTTTACGGCGCTTATAACTTTTTATTTCACGGTAGCTCTTTTTTTCTTTTCCTTCACCTATTCCGAGGTAAAATTCTTTTACATCGTCATTTGATTTCATCTGCTCGACTGTACCGCTCATGGCAACCCGTCCACCCTCCATAATATAGGCATGATCGCATATGCTGAAGGCAACGTTGGCATTTTGCTCTACAAGCAGAATAGTCGTTTTTTCCTCGTCATTGATCTTCTTAATCAGATGAAATATCTCTTGAACAAGCAGTGGTGCAATACCAAGCGACGGCTCATCGAGCAGCATCAATTTTGGTCTTGCCATAAGAGCTCTGCCGATGGCCAGCATCTGCTGCTCGCCTCCGCTCAGAAAGCCCGATAACTGGTTGCGCCGTTCACGGAGTCGGGGAAAATAATCATAGACCAGCTCTTTATCACGCTTGAAGCCGACCGAATCCTTACGGGTATGTCCTCCTACTATGAGATTTTCATCTACGGTCAGATCTTCAAAGACCCGTCGCCCCTCCATAACCTGAAAGATCCCTTTTTTCACGATTTCTTCAGGATTCATGTTGTTGATCTTCTCACCCATAAATTCAATTGAACCGGAAGATACTTCGCCCTCTTCGGATTTGAGGAGGCCGGAAATCGCTTTGAGGGTCGTGCTTTTTCCCGCGCCATTGGCACCCAGGAGTGCCACAATCTTACCTTCTGGCACGGTCAGTGACAAGCCCTTCAGGACTAGTATGACGCGGTTGTATATGACTTCTGCATTACTGATGGTGAGCATGGATAATTTGCCTTTTCAGGGAAAAGAGGGGGCGCAATGCCCCCTCTCCGAATAGTGTTACAATGCTGTTACAGTCCCAGCCACTCTTTTTTACGCGGTGTTTCGATGTCTTCAACTTTAGTCATCTTACCGCCCTTGATAACATAGATAGTGGTTTTTGTGGTCGGGCGATGGTCTGTAGCTGTGTAGGTGATCGGTGGAACCAGACCGCCGGTATCGAAGTTTTTAAGAGTCTCAAGGGCGTTCTTGACTCCTTCACCGTTCAACTGTTTGTTCTTATCGGCAATTTTAAGCCCTTCAGCCCATACCAGACCATAGGTCCAGCCACGGACATAAACGGTGTCGCGTGCATCTTTTGAAGGGTGTTTTTTATTCCAATCCGTCAGCAGTTTCATGCCAGGTACGTTGGCACCATAAGGGGCATGTGTGGCCATGCCGTAAACGCCCTCAGCCGCGTCCTTGGCAAGCAGGGGCAGAGCTTCAGTCATACCGTAGTTACCCAAAAAGAACTTTGTTTTGATGCCAAGTTTCTTGGCATCTTTCAGCAGTACCGCACACCATGAAACAGTTGTCTGAACGTAAGCGTAATCAGGAGCTTTCTTCTGCATGTTCAGCAGGTTAGAAGTGACATCCTGAAAGCTTGCCGGAATTACTTCCTCGTGCACAAGTTCAATGCCCAGCTCTTTAGCATACTGTTTGCCGGCTTCTATCGGAGCTTTGCCGAAACCGTGATTAGGGTAGATAAAGGCAACTTTAGGAGCTCCTTTGCCCTTCCACTCTTTCTTCACATACTGCAGGAAGCCGCGGATCTGATCTGAGTAGCTAGCGCCTACGAAGAAGTTATAAGGAGTTTTTGTCGGATCTGTCAGATGCCCGGAATAGGATGCAGAAAAATAAGGGATCTTGTCCTTGGAAATGGTATCTTTCAAAGCTTCTGTATCGCCGGTGCCCCAGCCGTTGATCATCACAACCTTGTCCTGCTCGACAAACTTCTTGTAAGTGGCATTAGCCTGAGGGATCTTGTAGGCGTAGTCCACGTTAACAAGCTCAATTTTCTTGCCGTTAACGCCGCCTTTTTCGTTGATGTAGGCAATGGCGTCCTGAACCCCCTCAGCGAAGGGCTTGCCAACATCAGCTGTCACACCTGTCAGATCCCAAAGTCCGCCGACTTTGACGGTCTCTGCTGCGAATGTTGTTGATGCGATTGCAATTACTGCCGCCAGTGCTGCCAGAACTCTTCCGAATTTCATACCTACCTCCCTTTCTGTGTTAGTGCTGCCCCAATTGAATTAAACTCCCCGGTGATGGAAAAAGTCACTTCTCATTGCATAAGCTGATTACAACTCGCTGCTACAATAATCCAATCAATAATCAGTGTGAAAACGGATACAGTTTCCAGTAGTTTTTTATGCTGTGCCAGCGGGCGGCCATACCGGATGGCTCAAAGATCAGGAAAATAATCACCAGCAGTCCGAATACCAGCTCTTTGGTCGCAGCCAGCTTGTTTACCAACTCCGGAAAAGATCCGGCCAGAGCGGATGTCGCCATTCTCAGCAACTCCGGCAGCAAGGTTATGAAAATCGCCCCGTAGATCGAACCCAGAATACTGCCGAGGCCACCGATAATTATCATACCGAGATAATCTATTGCAACCGTAACCGGAAACGTTTCCGGCGAAATAATCTTCGCTTGATATGCGATCAGCGCCCCGGCAACGCCAACATAAAAAGAGCTGATACCAAATGAGAATAATTTGTATTTGAGTAGATTGACTCCCATTACTTCAGCGGATATGGCCTGATCACGGATAGCAACAAAAGCCTTTCCGACCTTGGTTCGAAACAGATTCTTAGCAAACAGAACGGACATAATTGCGAGAACGAAAATCAGAAAAAACAGTTTCGCGTCGGAGTCAAAACTAAAGCTACCTATCTTTGGCGCTGGAATAGAGAGGCCGGCTACTCCGCCGGTGACAGACTCCCATTTCACGACAAGAAACTCAACAATAAAATGCGCAGCCAGTGTGGCCATCGCCAGATAAAGTCCTTTTATCCGCAATGAAGGGATTCCCACAAACATTCCGAAAAAAGCCGTGATAATTCCTGCCATCGGAATGCAGATGTAGAAAGGCAGTCCGAATTTAGTTCCCATGTATCCGCAGGAGAATGCGCCGATGGCCATGAAAGCGGCGTTTCCAAGTGAAATCTGGCCGGTGAATCCGGTCAGTATATTTAGACCTATGGCTCCAATTATTGCTATACCGATGCGGTTGACAATATCGAGCAGGTAGCCAGGCACATATAACGGCAGGGTAAACAGCAGGCAGAAAAAGAGACCAAGCATAACTCGCGCTGTCCCGGATTCAAAGATGGTCATATCTGCCGCATAGGATGTTTTGAAGTCGCCACAACGCATAAATCCTCACTTGTCAGTTGAAAAAATGTACCGGAATCATACCCGTTCGATCTTCTTTTTGCCAAACAGACCGTAGGGTTTGAACATTAAAATAAGAATAAGGGCGATATATGGTGCTACTTCCTTGGCTCCGCCACCCACGAGCGGATCTATAAAGCCTCCTGAAAGGTTTTCCAGAACACCGATAATGATGCCACCGATTATGGCCCCGAGGATGCTGTCCAGTCCTCCCAGAATAACCACAGGCAGGACTTTAAGTCCCATGAAGCTGAGCGACATGTCTATGCCTCCCCTGATGGTGCCTAGCAGAATTCCGCCAACCGAAGAAACTATGGCGGCGATCGCCCATGATATGGCAAACATCTTTTTCACGCTTATGCCCATGGACAAGGCTACCTGCTGGCTGGAAGCGGTTGCGCGCATGGCCACGCCCGTTTTTGAGTATTTAAAGAACGTGGTCAGAATGACTACAAGAATGGTAACGCAGCCTATCGCATACAGATAGCCCTGCGAGACGGGAATCGGCCCGATCTGTACCGGTGCGCTCGGAAATACTTCTGGAAATGGAATAGTATCAGTTCCGTAAGCCAGCTGGATAAGCGCCTTAAGAATGCTTGAAAGTCCAAGCGTGACCATGATTACCGATATCAGATGAGAGCCGATCAGAGGCCGCAGAATAAGCCGCTCTATGGCAACTCCCAGTATGGCGGAAAACAAAAAGGTTATCAGGATGGCCTGCCAGAAAGGGACCTGATATTTCGAAAGCAGGTTCAGGCAGAGGTAAGCGCCCACCATCAGGAACTCTCCCTGCGCCAGGTTGAGAGCGCTGGTGGCCTTGTAAATTATAACGAAGCCGGTCGCCACAAGTGCGTAGATACTACCAACCACCAGACCGTTGATTATGAGTTGCAGGATAAAAGTATAATCCATGTTGAAAGCTCCGCTCAGATTGTTCTTATAGTAACAGTGGTCTGGATATGTCCGATTTTCCCATCTGGAAACACAACATTTGTATCAATGTCGAGCTTGTCGCTCCCTGCGTGCAGTGCCTTTACAAGTTCACCGTAGATGGTTCGTACGGCTTCTCTGCGCATCTTGCCTGTGCGCGTCAGTTCACCTTCATCAGCATCCAGCTCCTTGTAGATTATCGCGAAGCGGGCAATCCGGGCCCTTTCCGGCAGATCCCTGTTCACCTTGGAGAGCTCGCCGGCAATAAGATCGTTAATTTCCGGCTTGGCTGCCAGGTCTGCGAAAGTCATATATGAGAGCTTGTTATCTCCGGCCCATTTGCCGACTACCCGGCTATTTATGCCGATCAGCGCTACCAGTTCGGATGCTCCGCCGCCATCTACCAAGGCTTCGGCAATAAATGGGGAAAAGCGAAGGCTGTTCTCAATCAGTTGTGCGGAGTAACTTGATCCATCAGCCAGTGTCAGTACATCTCCGACCCTGTCTATTACTGTCAGATGACCATCGGCATCCAGATAGCCGGTATCTCCGGATCGAAGCCATCCATCTGCTGTCAGAACCCGGCTGGTTGCGGCCTCGTCGCCATAATAACCGCTGAAGAGACCGGCGCTTTTGGAGAGAATTTCACCATTTTCGTCAATTCTGATTTCGGTTCCGGGTAGTGGGAGGCCAACCGTGGCTCCTTTAACGCCGCCGTTGCGATGCATGCAGGTAATACCCGAGATCTCGGTCTGACCGTACAGCTGCTTTAAGTTAACCCCTATGGCATGAAAAAACCTGAAAACGTTGGTGCCCAGTGAGGCGCCGCCAGTGAGGGCAGAGCGTATACGAGAAAGGCCGAGTCGATCCTTTAAGGGCCTGAAAAGCAGGATATGGGCAATAAAGCGCCAGATTTCAAGCGCTAGAGAAGGTTTGGAGCCAGACAGGACGCAATCGGCATATTTTTCGCCGATAGGCATCAAGCTGTTGAACATGAATTTTTTGAAGGGGGTGGAGTCCATCATCCTGACCCGGACTGTTGCAGCAATTGACTCCCACACTTTTGGTGGCGAGAGCATTATGTGCGGACCAATTTCACGCATGTCGGCCATGGCCGTCTCCGGCTTTTCCGGAAAGTTGACCGTATATCCGATTACTAGCGGCGCCGCCACGGACATGAGTTGTTCACCGAACCAGGCCAGCGGCAACAGCGAGACAAATTCATCATTTTCATTTTTGGGATCAGCCTCATTAAAAGCCTGACTCATGCTGATCAGGCTTTTAAAGGTGAGTATGGCGCCCTTTGGGTCTCCGGTTGTGCCGGAAGTCATGCAGATGATGGCAGCATCATCACCATGTCCGCCTGCAACCAGTTGATCAAAAAGCTCCGGGTGTTTTTCAGCATGCGCTTGACCAGCTTCCAAAGCTTCAGCAAAGCTTGCCAGAATATTGTCCTGGTAGTTTCTCATACCGCGTTTTTGGATGTAAATTACTCGACAGAGTTCCGGCAGTAGCTCCTTCTGATCGAGCAGTTTGTCGACCTGCTCCTGATCCTCGGCAATAACAAAGCTGACGTCGAACTGTTTGATGGCCTTTGCTACTTCATGTTGCGTGGAGTCATGGTAGAAGGATACAGCAATCCCTCCCAGCGCCTGGGCTGCTATTTCGGCGAAAAGAGATTCCGGACGGTTATTCCCGATAATCGCCAGCTTGTCGGCTGGTTTAAAGCCCATTGAGTGCAGACCAAGCGCCAGTTTGCTAACGTTTTCGTAGTACTCCAGCCAACTGAAGGTCTGCCAGATCCCGAGGCCTTTTTGACGCAGAGCCGCTTTTTTTGCACCATACTTTTCGGCGTTAAGTTTCAGCAGTTTTGGTAGTGTTGCATTGTCTAGATCTATTTGCACCTAAGGCCCCTCCGGATCTTCTTCGCCAAGATAGGCTTTTATTACATGTGGATCCTGTTGAACTTCATCGGGAGTTCCACCTGCAATTTTCTTCCCGAAATCAAGAACACATACAGTGTTTGAAATATCCATTACGACGCCCATGTCATGTTCGATCATAATGATTGTAATGCCACGGACCTGATTGGTTTCGAGGATGAAGCGGACCATATCCTCGGTCTCTTCATGGTTCATCCCCGCCATTGGTTCGTCGAGCAGCAGCAGTTTTGGTTCAAGTGCCAGGGCGCGTGCAAGTTCCACCCTTTTCTGAAATCCATAGGCCAGTGTTCCCACGATGGCTTTGCGAATACTCTGAATTTCAAGGAACTCTATGATTTCTTCGACGTACTCGCGATGCTTGATCTCTTCGGCACGAGCCTGTCCGTAATATAGTCCGCCGGTAAGAATGCCGGCATGCTGATGTAAGTGGCGACCGATCATCAGGTTATCAATGACGCTCATCCCCTTGAACAGCGCAATATTCTGAAACGACCTTGCCATCCCGCGTTTGGTGCGTTCATAAGAAGGCAAGCGGGTGACTTCTTGTCCCTCAAACATAACCTTGCCCACTTGCGGGTTGTACAGGCCGCTGATGCAGTTAAGCATCGAAGATTTGCCTGCGCCGTTCGGGCCGATGATGGCAAATATTTCGCCCTGATTGACTTCAAACGATACTCCGGACAAAGCCCGGACTCCTCCGAAGCTCAGGTGAATATCGCTACAGGAAAGCTGAACCATCTAAAAGCTCCTTGGTTTAATAGTTCCATACAGGTCTGTCAAAATGAATCCGGGGAGGTAGCCGGATCACAGTGTCGTTCAGGTACACAGCGTCTGATTAATGGATTTAGCCGAAACAACGGTCTGGAAAGCAAAAAACGGTAACTGATTGATGCACGTACTTTTCCGGGATCGCTGCCATTAACGTCAAAACCGTGTGGTAATTGGATGATAAATGGCTGTACAATTCTTCTTGCTCGCAAACGGTCTCCGGTAAAGTGATGTGTGAAATAGCATCATCTTTGTGCGACGTCAAACAAATAATTGATAATCTAAAAAATGGTTTTATTATAGCTTGACATGAACGTAAGGCGAATGCAGGCTTTTCAAACACTTTCCCCGATATTAAGGCCTGAATCAGACAGCGGATGAAAATCTTATTCGTGTTGTGGGGATGAACATGAAACATAATTTTGAAGGTAATGAGATTTCGAGACTCGCGCACATCTGTGAGCCAGTAAGCTTGTTGTATGCTCTTTAGCTGCATGATATCATGTGCTTCCGGTCTGTGCGGTTGGTTGCTCCGGGTGACGCATTGTTCCTGGTGCTGCAATTCTGCCCGCCTTGGTGGAAATTGTTTTGATAATCCCAAAATAATGTTTGACAGATTTTTGGTGCTGCTCTATGTTACCTTTACGTAAGGTGCAGATGCCTTTAGCGATCCGAGATGAAAAAGGTGGCAGAATATGAAACCATACCCTACTCTAAACTTTGATCTGGGTGAAACAGCCGATTTACTTAGGGAAACCGTCAAGGATTTCGCTGCGGCCGAGATTGCGCCCCGCGCTGCTGATATTGACCGCGACAATCATTTCCCCATGGATCTTTGGCGCAAAATGGGGGATCTGGGGCTGCATGGTGTTACCGTTTCGGAAGAATATGGCGGCGCCGGCATGACTTATCTGGAACACGTAGTCGCAATGGAAGAGATCAGCCGCGCCTCGGCTGCTGTAGGTCTTGCATATGGAGCTCACTCAAACCTGTGTATAAACCAGATTCACCGTAATGCCAGCGAGGAGCAAAAACGTCGTTATCTTCCCAGGCTTATCAGTGGAGAACATGTGGGCGCCCTGGCCATGAGTGAGGCGGGAGCCGGATCGGATGTTGTCAGCATGCGTCTCAGGGCTGATCGAAAGGGAGATCATTTCATTCTTAACGGAACCAAGATGTGGATAACCAATGGTCCTCACGCAGATACGCTGCAGGTATATGCCAAAACCGATATAAACGCGGGATCCAAGGGGATCACTGCTTTTATTATTGAAAAAGGCTTTAAGGGTTTCTCCACGGCCCAGAAACTGGATAAACTTGGCATGCGCGGCTCTGATACCTGTGAGCTGGTTTTTGAAGAGTGTGAAGTGCCTGCAGAAAATGTAGTGGGAAGTGTGGGAGAGGGGGTCAAGATTCTGATGAGCGGTCTTGATTACGAGAGGGCCGTGCTGGCAGCCGGTCCACTCGGCATAATGCGGGCCTGCCTTGATGTTGTAATTCCTTACATTCATGAACGCAGACAATTCGGCAGAGCCATCGGTGAATTCCAGCTTATGCAGGGCAAGATCGCCGACATGTACAGTACCATGAATGCCTGCCGGGCCTATGTGTATGCCGTGGCTCACGCCTGCAGCGGCAAGAATGCCATCCGCAAGGACGCTGCCGGGGCGATTCTGTATGCAGCCGAAAAAGCCACCTGGATGGCACTGGAGGCGATCCAGATTCTGGGCGGTAATGGATATATCAACGAATTTCCCGCCGGGCGGCTGCTGCGTGACGCCAAGCTTTACGAGATTGGCGCCGGCACCAGCGAGATTCGCCGCATGCTGATCGGTCGTGAACTCTTCAGTGAAACGGCTGCTGCGTGACAACTGCCATAAATACCTTATCTGTCATCGCCGGTGGGCACAGGCTGCGGGTGCGAACCATTATTCCGGACGGAATGAGTCTGTCCGGATCTTCGGTGCTGGTTTTTCTTCACGAAGGTCTCGGCTGTATTGAAATCTGGAGAAATTTCCCAGAAATGCTGTCAAATGCGGTTGGACTTCCGGCCCTGATATATGACCGTTATGGCTCGGGCGGTTCCGAGCCGCTTGACGGGGGGAGAGTCGGGAACCCTTTCCGCTGGGAAGCGGAAGTTGCCCTCCCGGAGCTGCTGGCGGCGTGCGGCGTTGTAAAACCGATACTGATAGGACATAGTGATGGCGGCAGTATAGCCTTGCACTATGCGGCCTGTTATCCGGACAAACCGCTTGGTGTGATAGCCGAAGCTGCACACGTGTTTGCTGAAGAATTGACTCTCGGCAGCATCCGCAAGGCTGTACAGGCTTTTGAAAGCGGAGGGCTGCGTGAGAAACTGGCCAGATATCATGGCGCACAGACCGGGAGCATGTTCAAAGGTTGGGCCGACATCTGGCTTTTGCCTGAGCACCGGGACTGGAATATGGAAGACGTGCTTCAAGCCATCATCTGCCCGATACAGATTGTTCAGGGGGCAGATGATGAGTACGGAACCCTGGCGCAGGTTGATGCGATCGCCAGTGGTGTTTCCGGGAAAACCGAGACACTGATTATTACCGACTGCGCCCACTCGCCGCATCTGCAGGCACAGGCTGCGACGCTGGAGGGGATGTCGGCATTTATAAAGTCTCTGCCGCAGTAAATCCAGGCCTGACAAACAAACAAAGGAGTATAGATACAATATGTCCACTCTGAAAACTGCTCTTAACGTAAATTCCAAAGAATTTCGTACAAATGCGGAATCAATGGCTGCGATTGTGGCCGATCTGAGGGAGAAAGCGGCCGAAATAAGGCTTGGCGGTGATGCCAGGCTGCGCGCCAAACATCTTGAAAGGGGCAAGCTCCTTCCACGCGAGCGTGTCAGGCAACTGCTGGATGTCGGTTCTCCATTTCTCGAACTGTCTCAATTCGCCGCTTACAAGGTTTACGGCGAAGATGTGCCGGCAGCCGGGATTATCACCGGCGTTGGGCGGATCATGGGGCAGGAGTGTATGATCTTCGCAAACGACGCTACGGTCAAGGGGGGAACCTACTACCCGCTGACTGTGAAAAAACATCTGCGGGCTCAGGAGATTGCTGAGGCCTGCCATCTTCCCTGCATTTATCTTGTTGATTCCGGTGGGGTCTTCCTGCCGCGCCAGGAAGAAGTTTTCCCTGACAGAGATCACTTTGGCAGAATCTTCTACAACCAGGCCAGGATGTCAGGCAAGGGTATTCCTCAGATTGCGGCCGTAATGGGCTCCTGTACTGCCGGGGGGGCCTACATGCCTGCCATGTCGGATGAAAGCATCATTGTCCGTCGTCAGGGAACAATTTTTCTGGCCGGTCCGCCACTTGTCAAGGCTGCCATAGGCGAGGTGGTCAGCGCCGAAGATCTGGGCGGCGCCGAAGTCCACTGCCGCACCTCCGGTGTCACCGATCACTACGCCACTAATGACGGCCACGCCCTGGCAATTGCCAGAAGGATCGTAGGCAATCTCAACCGGCAAAAGAAGCTGCCGCTGGTTGTCAGGGAACCGGTTGAGCCGCTGTATGATCCTTCCGAAATACATGGCGTAATCACGACCGATAGTCGCAAGCCCTATGACGTGCATGAGGTAATAGCCAGAATCGTAGACGGATCCGAGTTTGACGAATTCAAGCAGCTTTACGGCACGACTCTGGTGTGCGGATTTGCCCATATCTGGGGCTATCCGGTTGGTATCGTGGCCAACAACGGAATACTGTTCTCCGAATCGGCTCTCAAGGGAGCGCACTTCATAGAACTGTGCAGCCAGCGCGGCATTCCGCTTATATTCCTCCAGAATGTCACCGGCTTCATGGTCGGCAGCAAGTACGAGGCCGGTGGGATTGCCAAGGATGGCGCCAAGATGGTGACTGCTGTTTCATGCGCAAATGTGCCGAAGTTTACGGTTATCACCGGCGGCAGTTACGGAGCCGGCAACTACGGTATGTGCGGCCGGGCTTTCAGCCCCAGATTCCTCTGGATCTGGCCCAATGCTCGGGTATCGGTCATGGGGGGTGAACAGGCTGCCAGCGTTCTGGCTACTGTAAAGCGGGACAGTATGGAGGCCCGGGGAGAAACCTGGAGCGCCGAGGACGAGGAGATTTTCAGAAAACCGGTGCGAGACATGTATGAACACCAGGGGCATCCCTACTATGCCAGCGCACGGCTCTGGGATGACGGCATTATTGATCCTGCTGATACCCGCATGGTGCTTGGGCTTGGGATTTCTGCAACAATGAACGCTCCGGCCGAAGCAACAAAATTTGGAATTTTCAGGATGTAGAACTAATCGGATCAGTCCGATCGGTCGGATCAGTCAGATCAGTCAGATCGGTCAGAATAATAACAGGATGGACTCCATGAACGAAACTGCTGTTCTTGTAAATATTGATGATTCCGGCCGGGCAACCCTCACCATGAATCGCCCTGAGCTGCACAATGCCTTTAACGAGGCTCTGGTAGCGGGGTTGACCCTGGCGCTGCGCCGGCTTGACGCTGACCCGGCTGTTCGCCTTGTGATTCTTGCCGCCAATGGCAAGAGTTTTTCCGCCGGCGCCGACTTGAACGACATGCGCCGTATGTCCGACAATACCCGTGAACAGAACCTGGCGGACGCCACCGGCATAGCGGAGTTGATGCGGACCCTCAATACAATCAGCAAGCCCACCATAGCGCTGGTTCAGGGCGCGGCCTACGGCGGCGGCGTCGGCCTGACCTCCTGCTGCGATATAGCCATTGCTACGGCGCGGGCGACCTTCTGTGTCTCCGAAGTCAAACTGGGGCTGATTCCGGCGGTTATCTCGCCTTATGTGTTGGCCGCTATCGGTTCCCGCGCAGCCAGGCGATATTTTCAGACCGCCGAAGTCATATCAGCCGTAGAGGCGCACCGGATCGGGCTTGTTCACGAGATTGTTTCCGATGAGCAGGAACTGGCTGCTGTTGCCGACCGCGTGGCAGCCCAGCTCCTCAAAAACGGTCCGAGCGCCATGGCAGCCGCTAAAAAACTGATTACAACGGTTTCCGGACGGGTTGTGGATGACATTCTGGTGGCGGAAACTTCCGCCCTGATGGCCGACCGCCGCGCCTCCGCTGAATGCCGCGAAGGGCTCTCCGCCTTTCTGGAGAAACGTTCGCCGGCCTGGATGAAAGGTTGAAAATGGCCAGCCGCTATTGGGACGATCTCAGTGAGGGCGAACGGCTTGACTGTCGGCCGGTCAGTTTCACCCTTCACGAAATAATCGAGTTTGCAGAGAAATTTGACCCGCAGGTATTTCATGTTGATCAAGAGGCGGCGGCTGCCTCACGTTTCGGAGGGATCATAGCATCTTCCCTGCAGACTTTATCCGCCTGTACAAGGGTTATTGTGGATGCAATGGGAGAAATGCCAATTCTGAGCGGTCTGCATATCGAACAGGTTCTTCTGCCCAACCCGGTCAGACCTGATGATCTGCTGGCTGTAGAGGCTTTTTGGACTGATCTCAGGCGTTCAAGCAGCAAGCCGGATCGCGGCATGGCGACAGCCCGCTTCAAGGCCGTTAACCAGAAAGGCGAGACAGTTATGGAGTCCGGATTCAGGTACATGATCGCCTGCCGGGACTGAATAGCAATAACCTTAAAAACAGTTAGCTCTCACAAAGGCACAAAGAACACAAAGGAATCAGAGCCTTTTCGTGACGGAAGCATTAACCTGAAAAGTGACATATCCGCTTTGATAATCACCTGATTTCCTTGGTGAACTTTGCGAGCTTTGTGAGATAAACGCCGTTTTCGGAATAATATATCAACGTTAAGGATACAAAACATGTTCGATAAAATACTGATTGCCAACCGTGGCGAGATTGCCTGCCGTGTCATCCGTACCGCCAGGCGCATGGGCATTCGCACCGTTTCCGTGTATTCCGATGCCGATGCCGAAGCTCAGCATGTAAAACTGGCTGATGAGGCCTACCATATTGGACCTCCCGCAGCCCGCGAAAGCTATCTGCTGGCTGATGTCATTCTTGATGTGGCACTCAAGAGCGGTGCGGGCGCGGTTCATCCCGGATACGGTTTTCTCTCCGAAAATGCCGGATTTGCCGAAGCGTGCGCCAAAGCCGGCATAGTCTTCATCGGCCCCCCCTGCGAGGCGATTCGCGCCATGGGCTCGAAGAGCGCCGCCAAACAGATCATGGAGGCAGCCTGTGTGCCGCTGGTGCCGGGCTACCACGGTCAAAATCAGGATCCGGCTTTTCTGCGGGTCGAGGCGGACCGGATCGGCTATCCTTTGCTGATCAAGGCCAGTGCCGGCGGCGGCGGCAAAGGGATGCGCGTCGTCTGGAAAGGCTCCGATTTTGAAGAGGCCCTGTCGGGTGCAAAGCGTGAAGCCATGGCTGGTTTTGGCGACGACCACGTTCTTATGGAGAAGTATCTCACCCGCCCCAGGCATATCGAAATCCAGGTTTTTGCAGACAGCCAGGGCAACGCCCTGCATCTGTTCGAGCGGGACTGTTCCATCCAGCGCCGTCATCAAAAAGTTATCGAGGAGGCTCCGGCATCCGGTATGACGACCGAGCTTCGTGCGCAGATGGGCAAAGCGGCTGTTGCGGCGGCCAGGGCTATCAATTATGAGGGGGCCGGAACGGTTGAATTTCTGCTTGATGAGGATGGTTCGTTCTACTTCATGGAGATGAATACCAGACTTCAGGTTGAGCATCCGGTGACGGAGATGATCACCGGCCTTGATCTGGTTGAGTGGCAGCTGCGTGTGGCGTCCGGCGAGACGATGCCCTGCACGCAGGAACAACTGGTTATCGGCGGCCATGCCATCGAAGCCCGTATCTATGCCGAGGATCCAAACCGCGAATTTCTGCCATCCATCGGGAAACTGCGGCATCTGCGCACTCCGGCCGAAAATGCCCATGTTCGCATCGACTCCGGAGTACGGCAGGGGGATGAAGTCAGTATCCATTACGACCCCATGATCGCCAAGCTGGTCGTATGGGACAGTGACAGGAGTGCGGCAATCAGAAGGCTGCAACAGGCTCTGGCCGAATTCCAGGTTGTCGGAGTGACCACCAATACCGTATTTCTTGGAAGTGTGGCGGCCCATCCGGCCTTTATCGCCGGTGAAATCGACACAAGTTTCATAGAACGGCACCGCTCAGCACTATTTCCGGAAGTGGCCATCGCCTCCGATCGCATACTGGCGCTGGCCGCACTTGATCTGATGCTGGAGCAATCCGACCTGGCCCTGCAAAGAGCCTCTGCTTCGGCTGATCCATACTCACCCTGGCATCAATCCAACGGTTGGCGGCTCAATTTTGACAATCACCATGAACTGTACTTTATCGATGGAGAACAAACCACGACAGTGGTTGTGCATTATCGCCCCGGCGGATATGTTCTGGATCTGCCGGGAGGAAGCCTGTTTGTCCGTGGGGAGCGGGGAGCGGGAGGGGATATTCTTGCGGATCTCGGCGGCATGCGGGTCAAGGCCACCGTTGTCCGGCACGGAAATACCATCACCATTCTCGATCAGGGCAAGAGCCATCTTCTCACCAGACATGATCCCGGCGCCGCCGGAGATGAAGACGAGGCGGCCGCCGGTAGGCTTACCGCGCCGATGCCGGGCAAGGTTGTGGCAATTATGGCCGAGGTGGGAGTCCGGGTTGGGCGGGGTACGCCGCTCCTGATCATGGAGGCGATGAAGATGGAGCACACCATCAATGCTCCCTGTGACGGCGCCGTGGCCGAATTTCACTTCGAGGTTGGCGCGGTTGTTAATGAAGGGGCCGAGCTGCTTAACTTTGCGGCTGAGGTCGAAAAAACAGTCGTATGAGGTTTCCCAAACGGGTCAAGATTGTAGAGGTCGGTCCGCGGGATGGCCTGCAAAACGAGCAGGCTATTGTCCCGACCAATGTCAAGATCGAGCTGATCAACCGCTTATCCGCCACCGGACTCAGCGTGATCGAATCCACAAGTTTTGTCTCTCCCAAATGGGTTCCGCAGATGGCCGACAATGCCCTGGTTATGGCCGGAATAACCCGTCGCCCCGGTGTCAGCTATCCGGTGCTGGTGCCCGGCATGCAGGGCTTTGAGGCGGCTGTTGCGGCCGGAGTTGAGGAGATAGCTGTTTTCGGGGCTGCATCAGAGGCTTTTTCCCAGCGCAACATCAACTGTTCGATAGCCCAGAGTCTGGAACGGTTCGTTCCGGTGATTGAAGCTGCTCGCCAGCGTAACATCAAGGTGCGCGGATATGTTTCCTGCGTGCTTGGCTGCCCCTACCAGGGTGATGTCGCACCGGAAACCGTGGCTGAGGTAGCACACAGGCTGTTGGAAATGGGCTGTTATGAAATTTCGCTGGGCGATACGATCGGATTTGCCACCCCGGCCAAGGCGCAGGCGATGGTCAAGGTGGTCGCCGCACGTGTGCCGCGCTGGAGGCTGGCGGTCCATTTTCACGACACCTACGGACAGGCGCTGGCCAACATCCTGGCGGTGCTGGATCTCGGCATTTCCGTAGTAGACAGTTCCGTGGCCGGTCTGGGGGGCTGCCCGTATGCCAAAGGGGCCGCCGGCAATGTGGCCAGCGAAGATCTGCTCTGCATGTTGAACGGACTGGGCATTGATACGGGAGTCGATCTGACTGAGCTGATCGCCGCCGGGTTGTATATTTCAAGCTATCTCGGCCGTCCTTCCGGCTCGAAAGTGGCTCGGGCGTTTGGGGCGGAGATTGCTTTGGAGACAAAATAGTAGCTGAGAATTCCCCTTGTAGACAAGTATAAACCATTTGTTTTGTCGTGATTTTCCAACTTGACAAGGTGTATGTTATGCGCATAACATGACATTCAGGAGGTGCGCCATGCAGAAATCCAGAATCAATCTTACTCTTGACGCCGACTTGATTGACTTTATCAAGGAGTATGCTGAAACTCAGAGAACAACGGTTTCCGAAGTCTTTACCCAATTTGCGTTAAAGCTGAAGCGGGTTAAAGAGAATGACCCTACTGAAACAATACTGGCAGACCCTGATTTTTCTGATTCGCTTTTGAGTTCAATTGAGCGGGTTAAAGCAGGTACAGTCAGTTGGCTCAGTTATGATGAGGTCTTTAAATGAATCTTGTTTTTAGCGATGATTTTGCCGCTTCTCTAAATAAACACAGTTCAATAAAAGAAGCTGTCCGAAAAAAAGTGAATATGATCTGCGAAAGCCCCGTGGCTCTTGGTGAACCGCTCAAAGGAAACTTTCGTGGTTATTACAGTTGCCCCGTCAAACGCAATTTCCTGATTATTTTCCTTTACTGCGCAACGTGCCGAAAGAAGGGAGATGATGCCATTGTCCTCTGTGCAGATTGTCCTGATTGCCTTGACGACACCATCAAGTTTATTGCCCTTGGTCCCCACGATAAGGCTTATTGGGGGTGATTTTTCTCTGAAAGTTCTCCACGGGAGGTAACTTTTTATGGCAATAAAAGCTGTTGAAATGGTTAGGAAAATACGGGATGAAAATTATGAAAGGAATCATAGCCTTTCTCGGGAAGAGCAATTGCGTTTAATACATGAAGAGGCGGCTCTTTTTTTAGTAAAACTGGAGCAAAAAAAGAAAAGTCCGTCCATGCAACGCAAAAAAGTTTTGATAACGCCTTCCGTAACTGCTGCCAGATAGTTGATTGCACATAGCCATTGCCTGGCATTGTACCGCGTGGGCGTGATGACTCCATGCCAACGCTACCTGGCTATGAGGCCAACTTGCGATCTATGAAGTTTCATTAAATTTGAAGGAGATTCAACTTAAATGACCGAATACGATTACTGGAAGATATTTCCCCGCATGCCCAAAAAAGTGACTATTGGCGACATAACGGTACGAGACGGTTTTCAGCACGAGGAAAAATTTGTTTCTACCCAGGCCAAGATCTATTACCTTGAAGAGCTTATTTTTGCAGGCTGCCGCAATATTGAGGTAACCAACCTCGGAAATCCTGCCTCCATGCCGCAATTCAGGGATGCCGAAATACTGCTGGCTCATCTGCGGGGTGATGATTTCAGAAAACGCTGTGCAAAGCGCGGCATCAATTATGACGACATCTGCCTGACTGCGATTACGATCCGGGAAACTGCCGTAGATCGTGCTATCGAGCTGAGAAACCGTGGTGTCGGACCGGATCGCCTGCTGATGATGGTCTCCACCGAGGAACGGCATCATTTTGCCAATTCCGGCTGCACACTTCCACAGTACTGGAAAGAAGCTGAACGGAGCATAAAAAAGTGCAACGACGCCGGGATGAAGATGTGCGGCACGGTCAGCACGATCTGGGGCAGCCCGATCGGCGGTGCAACCTGCATGAAGGACGCAGTTGAATTTACCCGGCGCTGGCTGGACATAGGCGCTCATGACGTCGAACATGCCGACCACGACGGCAGTGCCTCGTCTCCGGATGTCTATCGCTATTTCTCGATGGTTCTTGACGAACTGCCTGATACGAAGCTGCATATAGCGCACTTCCATGAGACCAAACGGGTGGCTTCGGCTTCGGTGCTGGCCGCCCTGCAGGCCGGTATCACCCACTTTGAAGCGACTCTGGGTGGGCTGGGCGGCCAACCTGCCAATTTCCTTGATGATTGCCCGGTCAAGGGAACGGGAGAATACTATTACAAAGACCCCCGTTACGTGGGCTTGGTGACTCTTGAGGATACCTTGGTACAGATCGACGAAATGGGGATCGAACATGGCTGGGATGTTGACAGGGTACTTAAACTTGGAGCGCAGCTTGAAAAAACATTTGGCCGACGGCTGCGCTCGGAGGCGATCATGAACGGCCGGACCGCCAAAGAAGGGCATCTGGAGTACGCTCGTCCAGGCCTGGCCGAACTGAAGAAAAAGCTGGGAGAAAGTCCGGAGCAGAAGTTCCCTTAAAACGAGTAGGCCCATCTTGCAGAGAATAAAACGGACTGCAATAGAACGCGGATGACGCGGATTGAGCGGATTTACGCAGATTTTGGACCAATTATTTTCGGTAAATCCGTGAAGATCAGCTTAAATCCGGTCTTTTCCGCGTTCTATTGCCTTTTGGCCTTTTTCTTGTGAAATGTTGTCTTGTTTTCTCGAAAAAAAACCTTATGATTACCATCTTCATTCATACATTAGCGGGAGGATAAAATGTCACAGCAACTAACCCACACAGTAGGCTCACTTCTGGACGACATGGCACGGCGCTTTCCTGGCAACGAAGCGGTGGTCTATCCGGAGCGCAAGCTGCGTTACACTTACTCGCAGTTCAACGACGTCTGCCGCCAGGTTGCCAAAGGCCTGATGCAGATGGGTATCAAGAAGGGGGATAACATATCCATATGGGCCTACAATGTCCCGGAGTGGCTGATTTTGCAGTTTGCTTCCGCAAAAATCGGCGCCGTGCTTGTCACGGTCAACACCAGCTATAAATCGGCCGAGCTGGAATATATTCTCAATCAGTCCGATTCCACGTCGCTCTTCATGGTCGGCTCATTCAAGGACACCAACTATGTTGAAACCCTGAACAGCGTGGTGCCTGCACTGGCAACATCAGAGCCTGGCAAGCTCAGCGTTTCGAATCTGCCTTTTTTGAAAAACGTCATTTTTATTGGCCAGGAAACCCCGGCCGGTATGCTGAATTTCGACAGCATTATCCAGATGGGGCAGGAGGTTTCAGATGCCGATCTGAACGCTATCGAGGCAACCCTCAACTGCCACGAAACCATCAACATGCAGTATACCTCCGGGACTACCGGATTCCCTAAAGGGGTCATGCTGACCCACTACAATATTGTCAACAATGGATTTAACATCGGCGAATGCATGAAGTTCACCGAAAAGGACCGGCTCTGCATTCCGGTGCCGTTTTTCCACTGTTTTGGCTGCGTACTGGGTGTTTTGGCCTGCGTTACCCATGGTTCCACCATGGTTCCGGTCGAGATTTTCGATCCGCTGGCGGTTCTCAGAACCATAGAAGCCGAAAAGTGTACCGCCGTTCACGGCGTACCGACCATGTTTATTGCTGAGCTGGAACATCCCGAGTTTTCAAAATTTGATTTGAGCCGTCTGCGCAGCGGCATCATGGCCGGTTCCCCCTGTCCGATCGAAGTCATGAAAAAAGTCATCTCCCAGATGCATGCCAGCGAGATTACCATCGCCTACGGCCAGACCGAATCCTCCCCGGTTATCACCCAGACCCGCACCGATGATCCGATTGAACTGCGTGTCGCCACGGTCGGCCGCGCTTTACCTGACGTAGGTGTGAAAATCGTCGATATCGAGACCGGCGAGGCTCTGCCGCCCGGCAAGCAGGGTGAACTCTGTACTCAGGGGTACCACGTCATGAAAGGGTACTACAAAATGCCGGATGAAACCGCTCGTGCCATCGACACTGACAACTGGCTGCATACCGGCGACCTTGCCATTATGGACGAAAACGGCTACTGCAAGATCACCGGCCGGATCAAGCAGATGATTATCCGTGGCGGTGAAAACATCTATCCCCGCGAAATCGAGGAGTTTCTCTATACCCACCCCAAAGTATCCGATATCCAGGTCTATGGAGTTCCTGACAAGAAATACGGGGAGCAGGTCATGGCCGCCATCATCCTGAAAAAAGGGATGGAGATGACTGAAGACGAGGTGCGCGACTTCTGTCAGGGCAAAATTGCCAACTACAAAATTCCAAAATATGTCAAGTTTGTTGACGGCTATCCGATGACCGCTTCCGGCAAAATCC
>JACRCG010000014.1 GCA_016219145.1 Deltaproteobacteria bacterium
GCGTCCGCTGACTTTCTGGTGACCAAACCCCTTGGTGCCACGCCACTTTCATTTGTAAGCGACCTCAATGGCTTCTCCTACAAAACTGCTGTTCCGGTAAAAGCCGAGTTTTTGAAATCGTTGGAGAAAGTAGTAGATAAGTCGGTACCAGTCTTTGGCGATAACCCATTCCGTGTCAATTATATTCCCGAGCTGGATGTTTCTTTCAAAAGTGACGGTACCGGTAGCTACAAGTACAGTTGGAAAAACATGGCAATGGGGAAGTCCCTGGAGAAAGATTATTATCAACATCGCGATTACCGTAAATTCAAAACCAATTACAAGTATCTGGAACTGTTGAAAGCAGAGAGTGAAATATATAAAACCTTGGGAATCGGCATTCCGTTGCCATCAGTAAATGTTGGCGGCAGAGAAATGACATTTTTCCCCTTGGTTGATATCGGCGTCGAATTCAATCCCAATTCCTGCAGCAACAACGAGGCCGGCTGGAAATACAAAGGTTCAGCTGGATTCGCCGGAGACTTCAAATATGAGGCGGTAAGACAGAATGTTACTCCGTTGGGGCCGATTCCGGTGCCCTGGTATTTGAAGTTCACTCTAAGTCTGGGTGGTGATTTTACGATCAGTGTCAACGATTTGTTCGATAAGAAATTTAGCGGGACCATGAATCTGAATCCATCGGTGGCGGGGTCGCTTGGGGTAGGGGTCCACGAAATGGGCGCAGCCGAGGGGACCCTGACCATGGGTGCTGAAACCAAGTGGATGTGGCCCAGCCTAAATCCGATGCATTTGGAAGAAATGTCGATTTTTTTGGAGGAGAAAGCACGGCTCTACATTGGTCCCTGGGAGTGGAACACCAACGCGTATAAACAGACATGGTGCCTTGCAGGACCCTGTGTCCAGCAAGCGCCATCGTTGCCTGAGCGAATGTCTGCAGAACCGGTACTTGTTGCCCGCGATTACCTGACTGCCGGCACAGCGACATTCGAGCGTGAACCCAATCTTGCCACCCGGCAGTTCGTGACCGCCAGCCAGACATACAACGTTTCTACCGCATCACTTTCCTCGGCAACCTTTCCGGTGTCTAGCCCGAGCTTGTCGGCTACTGGAAACATCGCCAACCTGCTGTGGATTTCCGATAATGCTTCGCGCAGTCCAATCAATCGGACGATGCTGGTGCATTCTACATACAACGGATCCGTCTGGAGACAGCCGGTTCCAGTTGCCGATGACGGCACCAGCGATACCAGCCCTGCAGCGCTTACCTTCGGCGATGGTACTGTCGTTGCGGTCTGGGAGAATATGCAGAGTACCCTGGGTGATACTACAACCTTCCCTGAAATGCTGTCTAAAATGGAAATTTCTGCGGCGCTCTTAAACCCTGTTACGAGTTCCTGGGGCCCGGCTGTTCACCTGAGCAGCAATTCGGTTCTTGATCGCAGCCCCAAACTTGCAGGAACGGTCAAAAATAATCTGTTGCTGACCTGGATAAGCAATGATCAGGATGATTTGAGCGGCAGCGCTACCAAACCGAATAAGCTTTGGTATGCCCGTTTCAACGGTACAGCCTGGAGCCAGCCCGTTGTTGCTGCAACTGTGCCATTCGGAATTAACCGTTATTCAGTTGCCTACGATGGATCAGTTGCCAATGTTATTCTTTCCCTTGATAACGATGGCAATCCTGCCACCATCACTGATCTTGAACTGTATCGCCTGATTTATGCCGGTGGTTCATGGGGGACTTTGAGCCGATTGACCAGCGATAATATCATAGACAGCAACCCCCAGCTTGCTCTGGACTCGAACGGGGCGTTTATCCTTACCTGGGTTAGAGGAGGGGAGCTGTCCAGTGTGAGTGATTTTGATTTCACCCAGCGGACAGTGATTCGCAGCGAAGAGGAATACTCCAGCACCCTGGCCGATTTCAAGCAGGCCACTGCTGCCGATGGAAAAATTGCGGTTATTTATGCTGATACTTCTGATGCTGGCAGCTCCGACCTGTTTGCCGCCATCTATGATCCGATCTTCAAGCTGTGGGGCAATCCCATGCAGCTTACGGCTGATGCCCATACCGAGCAGCGTCCTGCTCTTACTTTTCTGGGTAACGACAGTATTCTGGCTTGTTATAACCGGAAGCTGCTGATCAATGCCGATGGTTCCCTTGCAACCGGAACGTATACCGAACTTGCGATGCTCAAACATGCCTTGGGTAATGACCTGGCACTTAAAGGCGCCAGTCTTGCTGTTGATCCTGCCAATGCGGCGCCAGGCAGCGCCGTGACGTTGAGCGTAGTTGCTCAGAACGTGGGTGACAAGGTTGCACAGAATATTGCCGTGACGTTCTATAATGGCGACCCCGCCGCAGGTGGTACCATCATTGACGGGGCAACCGTGGTTGGGCCATTCCGCCCTGGAGAGGAAATAACTGTTTCGATCCCTTGGACAATCCCGCAGGGGAGTGTGCCTTTGATCATCTATGCGGTGATAGATCCCGATGGAGTGATTGATAACCTTAATCGTGGCAATAACAAGATAAGTCTGGCTGTAGCAGTTCCAGACCTCAGCGTTCGGGAACTGTCCTGGGAAAAGATCGGGCCGGTCCGGTTTCGCCTGGTGGCAAACGTGTTCAATAATGGCGGAACTGCAAGTACGGCATCGACTCTGGTACTGCGCAGCGACAGCGCCACGGGACCGGTGCTGGCGTCTCTGCCGGTGAAGGCTCTTGAGCGCTTCGAAA